>CAWWCX010000395.1:0-4084 GCA_963935445.1 uncultured Roseibacillus sp. | reverse complement strand
CCCCGTACCCGCTCCGCCTCCTGCATCCGCGTCAGAACCAGCCGTCGAAGGAGGCCAAGGAACCCAACCCGGCCCGCCTTTCCACAAAGCACATTCTGCAGGACCCGAAGGTTCGGCACCAGCCCCAGATCCTGGGGAACCCAGGCCAGCCCACATCGAAGTTCCCGCAACTGCCCCGCCGTCAGCCCGGCGAGGTTCTGTCCAAAGACCTCTACCGAACCGCTCTCAGCCATGAGCCGTCCGTTCATCAGCCCGAGGAGAGTGCTCTTGCCGCTCCCGCTCGGACCAATGACACAGACCTGTTCGCCCTCCTCGACCGGGAAGGTCACACCCTGAAGGGCGCGCACGCCACCAAAGGACACTCCCGCCCCGGTGAGTTGGACGACCGTGGCCAAGGCTAGCGCATCAGGCCAAGCTCCTTGGCCACCGCCTCGATTCCTGCGAAATCCTCATTCTTGGCCGGGATCAGTTTGTCGCGGTTAAAAGCCTTGAGGACCTCCTTGTCCTCACACTCCACGAGGACCTTCTGCAACTTGTCGATGAACCCCTCGCCAAAGTGCTTGTCGAGATCACCGTGCACGGTGAGATTATAGTCCGCATAGTCCGGGGTCACCCAGATGATGGGCGCCTTCTCGGGGTCCAGTTTGCCATCAGCCACCATCGAGTCATAGGTTTTGAAGTTGATGGCTCCAACCTGCACCGAACCGGCCTGAACCGCTTCGGCGGTGGCAACGTGCCCCCCCGACTTCTGGAACTGAACCTCCTTGGAGAAAAACTCCTCTGCCGACTTACCTGTGCTCTGCTTGATGAAGTATTCAGGCATGAGACGACCGGAAGTTGAACTGGGGCTACCAAAGGTAAAGGTGAGATCCTTGATGGCGTCTGCCGGAAACTCCTCACTCCTCGGCAATCCAGTCGAGGCGTTGGCAATGAAGTAACTTTTGAACTGCGGATCCAGATCCCCCTGGGCGATTGCGCGCGCGGTCTTGACCCGGTCGCGGGCCTGAACTCCCGTGAAACCACCAAACCAGGCCATATGAACCTCCCCGTTGGCGAAACGCTGCACCGAGGCCGCGTAGTCCTTGGAGATCGAGAACTCAACCTTGATATCGAGCTTCTCAGCAAGATAGGCCTTGAGGGCTTGGAACCTCGCCTCCTGATCACTGACCTTCTCATCCGGAATAGCCGTGATCACCAGCGCAGGGGAGCTTGGCCCACCGCTGCCGGTTCCCGACCCCTCAGATTCTGTTCCCTTCTCTCCACAACCGACCAGAAGGCCTGCCGCTGTCACACTCATTATTACCAATGCTGCTCTTGCTTTCATAACTGTGTTCAATGCTAGTGATGGAATCCCGCGGTGGTTTGAACGAGGGCACCCTGTTCACAGCACAAAAAAACCGCCGGGTCTGCATCAATACGCAGAGCCAGGCGGCTGGTAGCCGTGTCGCTGAGCGCCGACCGACGCTCGTTGCTGTGTTCTCGTTTCCGTCTCATGTTGAGCGGCCAAATCCCGCTGGCCCGGATGCTCTATCCCACCAGACCGCCTCTTCCCAGAGAAAACTTGAGTCCTCGCCCCCCTCAGGGCCCGGACATGTCGGCCCTTGGAGAAACCGGAGCCTGTTTTTTCGGACTGCAGGTGGGAAAAGCCTGCTCCCCGCACTGACCAATCCTTCCTTTGCAAGGAACAGCCCACCGCCCTTTGAAGGCTGGCCTTGTGCAGGCCAGGGCGGCGCGAAGGCCTCATCAGTCATCACGGGGCCTTGTCATCCAGCCCACAAATCTGCCTCACCCCTCTCCAGGCCATTCCCAAACGACCGGTAAACGGGCGTTCAGGACGTACGATCACCCACCCGCGGCTCTCCGCAATCTCCTGAAGAGCCTCCCCCGGATTTACGACGGTCACCTCTTCACACAAATCCAGCATGGGAAGGTCCACCATGCTGTCTGAAAACCCGCTACTGTTCTCCTGGAGCCTCTTGTGCTCGATTTCGCCCTCCTCCAGAAGCCGGTCGACTTTCACCTCCCTCTTGTTGTTTCCACCCGGAAAATCAGGAAAGAGCGGCATGACGTTCCCGAACTCCACCCGCGTCCCATAGCTCGCGTCGAATCCGAGGGCCTCTCCCAGCGGACGGGCATAGAATTCAGGACTCGCCGACACCAGGACCAATCGTCGCCCTTTCTCCCGTTCGCGGACGACCACGTCCAGCATGGATGGGTAAAACTCCTGCGGCACATAGTGCTCCACGAAACCAGCCACCAGTTCCTCCAGCCGGTCCCGCGACATGCCCCAGAGGAACGACAGGAAGATCCGCTTCAATCCCTCGGCACCAAGCACCCGCGCAAGCAGGAGCAACGGGAGGAAAACAGCAAGATACAGACGGCGCCCGGGCTCATGCCGAAGCACCCAGTTACAAAAAAGCAGCTGGGTGTCCCACGCGGTCAGAGTCTGATCGAGATCAAAGAGCGCGATCCCCTCCTTCTCCTTCTTGTTCGGCATGAATTGGATTTAAGTAAAGACAGCTCCCCTCGCGGAGTCGCGCGAACCGTCTCCATCCTCCCTCCTTCTGGCAACAGCAATTTTCGCCCTGGGAGGAAGAAATGCCCGGCAAACCCCGAAACCGGAGTTGCCAGACCTCCATCTCCCGCGTTTGTTAGACCCCGTGCAACTTTCCCCACTCATTCCGGTGACAGGTATCGCGCTCGCGATGGGCTCCGGGGGACTCCTTGCCGAGGGCACACCCACCAACTTCCGGGCAACCACCCCATTCCTGGCAGGCAGGGTGGTTGAACTGGCCTGGGAGGACAATTGCACCGATGAGATCAACTATGAGGTCCAGGTCCTGCCCGAGGGGGGAGAGTGGGTGGATATCGGAACTTCTCCGCCCAACAGCACTCTGTTCAGCCTGAGCGGCGGAGGACCGAATATCACCGCGTCCTTTCGCGTGCGCGCAGTGCGTGCCGAAGGTAATTCAGACTGGACCCCTCCCATTGAACTCACCCTTCCTGCGGATCTTGCCATTGAGGCCGGCCGCTTTGTGGGTGGTACGGTCGGCGAACCCGTCACCGGCCCCACCCTCGACATCTTCACCAGCCCGCCCGGGGGATCGGCCGAAAATTTTTCAGTGAGCGACCTTCCGGAAGGCTGGGAGTTTGACACCGCGACAGGCGTCATTACCGGTAATCCCTCTGCCCCGGGCGTCTATCGTCCCATCGTTTCCGCCACCGCCGGAACCAACACGGTCAGTACATTTGTCACCTTCCGGATAAAACCAGCCACCTCCGGCCCCATGGAGGACGTTCCGGTCCCGGACTTTCTCCTCCTCTCTCCCTCGCCGGGAGACACGGTTTCCCTCGACCTCTCCTCCCACTTCCGCGACCCCGATACCTCGACAGCCATTCGCCTCGAAACCAACCTCGGAGAGATCGAGGCCATTCTCTACCCCGAGGCCTGCCCCGCCCACGTTGAGAACCTCCTCAACTACATTGACGGTGGTGACTACGACGGGGTCGTCTTTCACCGCTCAGCGGTGATAGCAACCTCAGGCGTGGATGTGGTCCAAGCCGGCCTCATGAAACCGGATGGGAACGGGGCTTACTCCCGGGTGGCCATTGACTCCAGGGTGGTGGATGAACCCGCTTTTTCCAATCTCACTGGCAGCCTCGCGATGGCAAAGACCGGCGCCCCGAACAGCGGTTCAAGCCAGATCTACTTCAATACGATCGACAACCTCACCCTCGACGGGCCACAGAGCAACGGGGGCTACACCGTCTTTGGCCGGGCCACTGCCGGATCGCTTCCCGTTCTCGCCGACATGCACGCCCGCCCCCGCGGAAACTATTCCCTGACGCTCGACGGGATCGCGCAAACCTTCAACGACCTGCCAACCCTTGCTGCTCCCGCAGGGACCATTCCCTCCATTGAGGAATTGCATCAGGTGATCCGCGCGCAGCGCCTCAACGCGGTTCTCTCCTACCAGCTCGGTTCGACAAGTCATCCCGAGCTCGCACTCGTCTCGGTCAACGGGGCAGAACTCACTACTGTCTCTTATACACATCTGACGCTGCCGACGATATGCAGTGTGTA
>CAWWCX010000394.1:0-4087 GCA_963935445.1 uncultured Roseibacillus sp. | reverse complement strand
ACACTGCATATCGTCGGCAGCGTCAGATGTGTATAAGAGACAGCCCCAGCGCAGGTTGGTCACGCCGGCGGAACTTCCCGATCGATTCATCGAAAAACCAGTTCCGGGAGTCGGGGCCTTCGCGGCTGGGAAGGGCCAGTTTGACTGAAAGAGATGCCATTTTCCAGGCCTTGCCGGTTGGAGTGTCCATGCCACCCCCTTTGTTGATGGGGAACGCCATGTCGGGGGGGAGGACGGAGAGCATGTCGTAGGCGCTTTCGCCGACTCCTGCTCTCCCGCTGCTATATTTCCCGCTGGTATGGAGAAACTTGGCGCCCTGAGCGCAGTACTCGTAGAGCTTCCCGTCGGAGTCGTCGCAATAATGCATGTAGTTGTTGTTGCGATCGTAAATGTAGAAGGAGACGAAGGGCTGGCCACTTTGACGCCCGGGTCCGAGAAAGAGTCGCTCCGGCTTGCGATGCTTGTGGGCGCTGTAGTATCCGATGGACGATCCGCCCGCGGGCACCCTCGGTTCAATGCCGCGTGAGATGAACCAGTGATATCGACGCTGGTAGGCTTCCAGATAGGCTCTGGGAACGGGTTGTCCGGCCGGGGGGCGTCCACCGAGACAAGCCTGTTCAGAGGCCCAGAGAAACTCGGGATCCCTGAACTCCCTGGCGAAGAGGTACCAGATCTGAGCGTCCATTCCGCCTGCCTCGTCGAGGATGTAGCGGGAATTCCATGGATCGGCATAGATGCGGGCGCGGGCACCCTCCTGGTGATTGATGCGCACACCCGAGTTTGGATTGCCGCGTAGCCCACCCCCGTGAACGTAGGAAAGGTAGCGACGGAGATGCTGATGAAGAAAGTCCCTCTCGCTCTCGAATTTTCCCATTCCCTCAGCCATGTCGTAGAGTCCCTGGAGGTAGAGGGGGCCGTAGGGATAGTAATTGGTCTCGGTGGTGTCTCCATACTCCACGAGTTCACGCCAGAGAGCATCCAGCCACGGCTTGTGCCGTTTGCATTGGGGATGTTCGGGAAACATCTTCACTGCGAGGGCGGGACCGCCGTTAATGCCATAGGGTCGGTTGTTGACGCCCCGTTCGAGCGCGGAGTAATCGGGAAAGTCGAGGCGGAGGCTCTCGGTGACGAGGGTCTTGAATTTTTCCTGCTCCTCCTCGTTGATGACGCCCTGCCGCACCAATTCGGCAAAGATGCGCATGCGCCCGCCGCTGCCCCAGGACTTGTGGTTGTGGAAGAGGGTAAAGGATTCTCCACGGTCAATCGCCGCGTCGTAGCGATCGAGAATGCTCATGAAGTAGCCTTTGAGGATGGGGAGTGCGTTTTGCTCTTTCCGGCCACCGTCCACATAGCGGCAGAGCAGGCGGTCCCATTCCCAGCCGCCTCGGTGGATGGTGGGATTGCTTCGCCTCACCTCGTCCGCAAGGGCGGCTATCTCGAGATCACTGTAGTGGGCGTAGGAAGGGAGCGGGTGGGTGAATGCGGTGTCCCCCAGGGAGGTGAGGGAGGGGATCAGTGCCAGGCTAAGGGCGGCAACAATTCTCATTGCTGTCGGAGAGTAATTCCGGTTCCGTCGTAAGCCATTCTTTTCGGGTCGAATGGACGGGAGAATATGAAGATGCGAATCAGGGCAGCGATGACGATCCTCTTTCTGGCCGGGGTGTTCGGCGTGGGCGTTGTGACGGCCTCGGAGCGCCCAAACGTGTTGTTCATCGTGGTTGATGACCTCAATGACTGGGTGGACTGTCTTGGTGGGCATCCCCTCGTTAAAACTCCTCACATCGATGCCCTCGCGCAGCGCGGCATCGTCTTCAGGAATGCCCATTGTCAGGCCCCGTTATGCAATCCTTCGCGGACCAGCGTGCTGTTGGGCAAGAGGCCGGAAACGACGGGAGTCTACGGATTGCAGCCATGGTTCCGTGATGTGCCCGGGCTGGGGGATCTCATAAGTCTTCCCCAGTGTTTTTCCGGCAATGGCTATCGGACGCTGGCAACCGGCAAGATTTTTCACGGGCGCTTCGGATTGCGGGAGGAGGATCGCGAGTTTGACGTGATCGGTCCCGGATATGATGACGGGCCGTATCCGCCCCGACGGGTCGCCAGCCTCCCGGGGAAACAGAGCCGGGGTAACGACTGGGGCGTCATCGGAGGGCGGGACGAGGAACGGGGTGACTGGAAGATCGCGAGCTGGGCCGCGGAGCGCTTGCAGGGTCTTCCGCAGGAACCGTTCTTTCTCTCGGTAGGAATCCGTTTGCCACATGTGCCCCTCTTTGCGACGCAGCAGTGGTTCAATCTCTATCCCGACGACGAGTCGGTCCTGCCTCTCATCACACGTGATGATCGCGATGACACGCCACGCTTCTCGTGGTACCTGCATTGGCGGCTCCCTGAGCACAGGAGAGTGTTTCTGGAGCGCGCAGGGCAGTGGCAGAGTCAGGTGCGAGCTTATCTGGCATGTGTCAGTTTTCTTGATGCCCAGGTCGGTCGGATCCTGCAGGCGCTGCGCAAGAGTGGATTGGAGAAGAACACGGTTGTGGTGCTCTGGTCGGACCATGGCTGGCACCTTGGGGAGAAGGGGATCACCGGCAAGAATACCCTTTGGGAAGAGTCCACCCGCGTGCCGCTGGTCTTTGCCGGTCCCGGGGTGGTGCGGGGAGTCCACCATGCCGAGCCGGTCGAGTTGCTCGACATCTACCCAACGCTCCTGGATCTCTGCGATCTCCCGGTCCGGCCGGTGAGCCTGGAAGGGGTCAGCCTGCGGACGGTGCTGGAAGGTGGTAATGCCCTGCCAGCGCGGGTTGCAAGGACGACGGCGGGGCCTGGGAGTCAGGCCGTCCGTAGCGAGAGGTTCCGCTTCATTCGTTATGCCGACGGGAGCGAAGAGTTTTACGATTTGCAAGAGGATCCCCAGGAGTGGGTGAATCTGGCGCACCGGGAGGAAATGAGACCGCTCATGGAACAGCACCGCAAGCGCCTCTCGAGAATCTTTGCGCCTCCAGTCGCGGGAAGCGGCGGCCGCATCCTGGAACTGCAGGACGGCACGCCGATGTGGGAGGGGCGTGCGATTTCCGCGGAAGCGCCCATTCCGGGGCTTGAGGAAAGGTGAGGGTCAGGCCTCAGGTTCCCGGTCGGCATCGATTACCTCGAAGATGTAACCGTTGGGTTCCTTGAAAAAAAATCGTTCGAAGGGGGTCTCGCGGATGGGATCAATGAGTTCGGCTCCGTGGGCAAGAAGCCGTTGCTTGAGTCCGTCAAATTCTGCGAGGGGATAGTCGAATGCGAAGTGGCGTCCGAATTCCGCTTCAAAGGGCGAAGCTTCGAAGCCTTCGGTATGAAGAAGGTGCAATTGCTGGCCGTCTCCGATGTCGAGCCAGGCGGCTTGAATGTCGATATTGCCCGGACGGGAAATCTGGTTCCAGCCGAGCGTATTGAGAAAGAACATGCGGGTGGCAATGACATCCCGGGTCGCGAGGGTGAGGTGATGGAGGCGGGTGAGAGGTTCGGTGCGGGTGCTCATGTTTCCGGAATCCTCGCAGTGTGACAGCGGAGGGATGGCCGGCAAGTGTTGCGTGCTTGCGCCGACGACTGGAAAGGGCGACAGTATCGGCATGAGATTTCCGGTGCTCTCCTGCATTTTCATGGTCGCGTTGTGGCTGCTTCCGGCACAGGCCGGGGCCGAGCCTGGTGCGCGTATCCGGACGCCGAGGGCGGATGCGAAAATGGACTACGAGTTTACTGCGAAGGGACGATCGAGCAATATACCGGAGGGACAGGTGGTGATGCTCTTTCGTCCGATTGGGGAATCCGGCTTCCTTTTCCCCCTGAGCGAAGAGCTCAAGGGAAATCGTTCCTTCTCGGAGAAGATCTATCACCAAGGGACGGATCAGGGGTTGCAGGTGATTCAGGTAAGGATGGTGTCAGCTGAGGTTGCCGGGAAGGCTGCGAAATACCGGCGTGAAATCCTCAAGTGGTATGCCGGGGGAAAGAAGGGGCCTCAGCCGAGTCTGGCACCGGGATTGCTGGAAGGAACGAAGCGGCTGGCGGAGGTGGTATACGAACTCGACGCCGGGTAGTAGCCGGGTAGTAG
>CAWWCX010000393.1:0-4088 GCA_963935445.1 uncultured Roseibacillus sp. | reverse complement strand
CCATCCTCTCCGGAGTTGCACCGGCTGAGGAAACTACTCCTGCGCCACAGAAGCTTGATCTCGAAAAGGGGCGCCGGTTCTGGTCCTTCCAGCCACTCAGAACCATCAAGCCCCCAGATGTGAATGACGAGTCCTGGGTGCGGACCCGCATAGACCGCTTTATTCTCGCCGCTCTCGAGAAGCAGGACCTATCCCCGAACCCGGAGGCCTCCCGGCGCACCCTCTTCCGGCGGGCCATGTTTGGCCTCTGGGGACTTCCTCCGGAACCGGAAGCTCTCGAAAACTACCTCGGTGATGATTCCCCGGAAGCCTATGAAAAACTCGTCGACAAGCTTCTGGCCAGCCCTCACTACGGAGAGCGGTGGGCCCGCCACTGGCTGGACCTCGCCCGTTTTGCAGAAAGCAATGGCTACGCCTTCGACAAGGATCGCGCTGATGCCTACCACTATCGCGACTTCGTCATCAAGGCGCTGAACGAGGACATGCCCTACGATCGCTTCGTCCGTTTGCAGATTGCAGGCGACCAGATGGAGCCGGAGAACTACATGGCCCAGGCCGCTACCGGCTTCCTCGCTTCCGGCCCCTTCACCTCCCAGCAGACCCAGAAGGAGCGGGAGCGCAGTCGCTACGAGCAGCTCGACGACATCGTCCATACGATGGGGACATCCATGCTCGGACTGACCATCGGATGCGCCCGGTGTCACGACCACAAATACGACCCAGTGCCGATCAGTGACTACTACCGCCTCGTCTCCTGTTTTGCCGAGACCGGCTTCCAGAACCACGCCCACGACCCCGACCCGGCCAAGACGCTCGCAGACAAGAAACGCTTTGAAGAAGCCCACAAGCCCCTGGTTGACGCCAGGGCCCGTTTTGAAAAGGACGTTCTCCCGGCCCGTCTCACCGAATGGAGCACCGGGAGAAACAAACCGGCTTCCTCCGAAACACTCGGCACCTGGCATCACATCGGACCCTTTGGCGCGGCGGACTTCAAGAAGGCCTACAACGAGGCCTTTCCCCCGGAACAGGAAATCGACCTCGCCAAGGGCTATGATGACCGTAAGTGGGTGGCCCGGCCGGAGTGGAAGGACGGGGTGATTCACAATACGCTGAATGGAGACAACAGCGCAAATTACCTCTTCCGGACCATCGAGGTCTCCGAGGCGCGCTCGCTTCCCATCTCCCTCGGGAGGGACGATGCCATCAAGGCCTGGCTCAATGGCGAATCCGTCCTCGCAAAGGAAGTACAAGGCGGAGTGGCCAAGGATCAGGACCGGATTACCCTGCAGCTCCGGGCCGGCTCCAACCAGCTCCTGCTCAAGATTGTCAACGGGGGTGGAGGCTCCGGCTTTTACTTCAGCACCAACCCCGATGTGCCAGAGAATATCGAGAACCTTCTCGCCCTCGCCCCGGACAAGCGTAACGAAAAACAGACCCAGGAACTTCTCAAGTGGTTTGCCCCGCGGGACCCCGACTGGAACAAACTGAACCAGGCCGTGGAGGAACACGCCAAGAAAGCTCCGAAGCCGGCCCTCGTGAACATCTACGCGGCCCGTAAGGGGGGAGCGACCTACAACTTCGGGAGTGACACCAGGAAAGTCTATTTCCTCGAGCGTGGCGAATCCAACGCCAAGCAGGAACTCGCCACCCCGGCCTTCCTTCGCGTCCTGCAGGAGCGGGAAACCACCGAAGCCTATTGGCTTACCGCCAGCGAGAACCGCCCTCCGCGCGTCGCCCTCGCCCACTGGATCACCGACGAGGAGCGCGGGGCCGGACATCTGCTCGCCCGTGTGATCGTGAACCGCCTCTGGCAGCACCACATGGGACATGGGATCGTAAAGACCCCCAGTGATTTCGGGACTCAGGGAGCCGCCCCCACTCATCCCGGGCTCCTCGACTACCTCGCCGCTGAACTCATCCGCCACCGCTGGCAGCTCAAACCGATTCACAGGATGATCATGATGAGCTCCGTCTATCGCCAGCAGGGAGGCTCCAATGAAGCGGCCCGCAGGATTGATCCGGGGAACCGTCTCTGGTGGCGACGGGGGGCCACCCGCCTTGAGGCGGAAGTCATCCGTGATTCCCTCCTCGCGGTCAGCGGAACACTCGACAAACGCATGTTCGGCAAAGGCTCGGTGGACCAGCGCCAGACCCGGCGCAGCATCTACCTGACAGTGAAGCGCAGCAACCTCGTGCCCATCCTCCAGCTCTTCGATGCCCCGGACGCCATGCAGAGCATCGGCAAGCGCATCTCGACCACCGTCCCCCCTCAGGCGCTGGCCATGATGAATTCTTCCTACGTCAGAGAGATGGCGGAGAAATTCGCCCAGCGAATCCGTCCCGACGACAAGGTGCCTGCCGAAGAGGTTGTGCGGAGAGCCTACACCCATGCCCTTGCCCGCTCCCCCACTCCCGGCGAGCAACAGCAGATGGTCGCCTTCATCGAGGAACAGGCCGCCTCCTACGGGAGCGACTCACAGGCCATGAAACTCGCCGTAGAAGACTTCTGCCAGACCGTGATCTGCCTGAACGAATTCATCTTTGTAGACTGACATGAGCAATTCCCTTTTCTACGATACCCGCCGCGATTTTCTCCAGAGGGCCGGGCTGGGCTGCGGCTCCCTTGCCCTGACCAAGCTCCTCACGGAGGAAGGTCTCCTCGGACAAGCTGTCTCCCCGGTCGAATCCTCCGGGCCCGTTCCCGGACCACATTTCACGCCCAGGGCCAAGTCGGTGATCTGGCTCTTCATGCCCGGCAGCCCCTCCCAGGTAGACACCTTCGACTACAAGCCGGAGCTCCAGAAACGCAATGGGGAAAAACTTGAGGGTGCCGACCCCAAGACCGGTTTCTTCACGACCAATGGCAAGATCCTCGCCTCTCCCTTCGAGTGGAAGCAGCATGGGCAATCCAGAACCTGGGTGTCTGAAATCTTTCCGAACATGGCGAAGCACGTGGACGACATGGCCTTCCTTTATTCCTGCTTCTCCCAATCAAACAACCACACCCCGGCGATGCTCGAGATGAACTCCGGCATGTTCCTGCAGGGACGCCCCGCGATGGGATCCTGGGTGACCTACGGCCTCGGAAGCGAGAATCAGAACCTCCCCGGGTTCGTCGTCCTGCACGGAGCCATGCCGCGTGGTGGGAAACCAATCTGGGCCCCCGGCTTCCTTCCCCGGAAGTTTCAGCCGACCGCAATCAACGGGACCAACCCCATCGGAAACCTCGCGCGGCGCAAGAACATGGGCGACCAGCACCAGCGCGCCCAGCTCGACATTCTCAGGGCGATGAACCGGGCCCACGGGGAGCCCCGTTCCCTTGAGCGGGATCTCGCCGCCCGGATCGAGTCCTTTGAGCTTGCCTACCGGATGCAGACTGCGGCACCGGAAGCGATGGATGTCGACCAGGAGTCCAAGGCAACCCAGCAGGCCTACGGGGTGGACCAGAAGGAAACCCAGCTCGTCGGCCGGCAGTGCATCATGGCCCGGCGCCTCGTGGAACGAGGAGTGCGCTTCGTGCAGCTCTACGCCGGGACCAACGGCGGGGGGGGCGGAGTGGCCGACGTCCCCTGGGACGGTCATAATGACATCGGGGCCAACCACCGTATCGCAGCCAGGAGCGTCGACCAGCCTATTGGAGCGCTTCTCGCGGACCTGAAGTCCCGGGGAATGCTCGACGATACCCTCGTGGTCTGGGGTGGTGAATTCGGAAGGACCTCGGATGCGCAGAGCGGAAAGGGGCGCGACCACAATCCCAATGCCTTCACGATGTGGATGGCCGGGGGCGGAATCAAGGGCGGAGCCCACTACGGAGCCAGTGACGAATTCGGCTACAAGGCAGTGGAGAACAGGGTCAGTGTCAACGACCTGCATGCCACGATCCTTCACCTCCTCGGCATTGACCACGAACGTCTCACCTACTTCTTCAACGGGCGAAATTTCCGCCTCACGGACGTCGCCGGCAAGGTGATCAACGAGATCCTCTCCTGACGGGGCTCCGCTCTCCGGCGCCAGTTCCCCCGCGTCCCGGTCCCGGCCCACAGGGCCTGTCTCTTATACACATCTGACGCTGCCGACGATATGCAGTG
>CAWWCX010000392.1:0-4088 GCA_963935445.1 uncultured Roseibacillus sp. | reverse complement strand
ACCCGGTCGTGGACCCGGTGGACCCGGTGGACCCGGTGGACCCGGTGGACCCGGTCGTGGACCTGGAGGACCCGGTCGTGGACCCGGAGGACCCGGTCGTGGACCCGGTGGACCTGGTGGCCCCGGCAGTGGGCCAGGCTCCTCCGGGGGTAAGTAAGCTGAACAATCAAAGGAACGAGAACCATGGCACAGATACCAAAACGTGTTAAGTTTCGTAAGTCGCAACGCGGCAATCGGGGTGGAAATGCAAGCCGGGGAGTTGACGTTAGCTTCGGTGACTATGGTCTCCAAGCGCTTGACCGTGGTTGGATGACCTCCCGGCAGATCGAGGCCTGTCGTGTTGCGATCAACCGGGAGCTCAAGCGGAAAGGGAAAGTCTGGATCCGCGTCTTCCCCCATAAACCCATTACCGCACGCCCGCCCGAAACGAGGATGGGTAAGGGTAAGGGACCGGTAGAAGGCTGGGTCGCTGTCATTCGTCCCGGAACGATGCTCTTTGAAATAGCCGGGGTGCCGGAAAGCGCGGCCCGGGAAGCCATGCGTCTGGCCTCCTACAAGCTCGGCATTCGAACTCGCTTCGTTTCCCGATCACAATTCTCCGCTTAAGCAAGAACCAGCAGCCTTCAACGAACATCGGAACGATGCCTCAAACCAAGATTTCTGAAATCCGCGAACTGAGCACGGAAGAGCTTCAGGCCCGCCTGCGTGATCTGAAGCAGGAAGGGCTTAATCTCCGGCTCCAGCAATCCACCGGACAACTCGAAAACAGCGCCCGGCTGCGTCTCGTAAGGCGGGAAGCAGCTCGCGTGATGACCGTGTTGAGCGAGCGCCGCCACCAGGGAGCGGAGTCTGAGCAGTAAGCATGGCAACCAAGGATTCAACCTGATTTTAACTCATGTCTGATACCGAGAAAGAGCAGGGCCTGCGCAAGCAGCGAGTCGGCAACGTGATTTCCACCAAGATGAACAAGACTATCGTGGTCGAGTTCATCGTCCGCGTGCCCCACCCGAAATTCAAGAAGATCATCAAGCGCTCGAAGAAATTCTACGCGCACGACGAGAAGGGGGAGGCAGCGGTTGGAGATCGGGTGCGGATTGAAGAGACCCGTCCCATGTCCAGGCTCAAGCGCTGGCGTCTGACCGAAGTGCTTTCCCACTAGGCGAGGGCCGGAGTCGGCATGCCAGTATCCATGATCCAACAACCAACGATTTATTTGCCATGATCCAGATGGAATCCAAAGTCGAGGTCGCCGATAACACGGGGGCCCGCGTCGCCAAGATGATCGGAGTTATCGGGAAGGGCGGCACCAAGAGTGCCAATGTGGGTGATATCATCACCGCTCACGTGCGGGAAGCCATTCCCACCGCCTCGATCAAGAAGGGCTCGGTGGTAAAGGCTGTCGTCGTGCGCACGGCGGCACCGATACGCCGCCGGGATGGCTCAGCCCTCCGGTTTGACGGGAACGCAATCGTCATCATCGACAAGGACGGAAACCCCCGTGGCACACGTATCTTCGGGCCTGTTGCCCGCGAGCTCCGTGAAAAGAACTTCATGAAAATCGTTTCTCTCGCTCCCGAGGTGCTCTGAATCCTGTACCGACTGCGTAGACCACTTAACCAATCACCCCCATTCCGCCATGTCCCGCATCAAGACACACGTTAAGCCCGATGATCTCGTCGAGGTGATTGCCGGTAATCACAAGGGCAAACAAGGCAAGGTTCTCGAGGTTCATCCCGAGCGCGAACAGGTCATTGTTGAAGGTGTCCGCGTGATGAAGAAGGCCTTGCGTCGCTCAGAGCAGAATCCGGATGGTGGGATCATTGAAAAGGATGGTCCGATCCACATTTCCAACGTCAAGAAGATCGAGGCCGGTTAATTGATCGACCCCAGAAGAAAGAATTGCGCTTAAGCCAAACCCAGAGCTGACCCGCTACCATGAACCCAACCCTACTGACCTACTACAAGGAGAACGTCGTCTCGACGCTCCAGGAACAGCTTGGCCTGAAGAATGTCAATCAGGTCCCCAAACTGGAAAAGATCGTGGTGACCAGCCACGTCGGCTATGCACAGGCCGAACGGAAGACTGCCACCGAGGATGCGGTCGAGGAAATCGCCCGTATCACGGGACAGAAGCCGAGCGTGGTTTATGCCCGCAAGAGCGTGGCAAACTTCAAGGTGCGTGCCGGCGAAGCGGTGGGTGCCCGGGTGACCCTGCGCGGTAACCGCATGTGGGAATTCCTGGACCGTTTCATGCATATCACCGCACCCAATGTGCGGGACTTTCGTGGGTTTTCGCCCAAGAGCTTTGATGGGCGGGGCAACTATGCGCTTGGGATTACTGACCAGTCCATCTTCCCGGAGGTGGAGCTCGACAAGATCAAGCGTAACCTCGGATTTGATATTATCTTTGTGACGACCGCAACCAGCAACGAACATGGAAAAGCGCTTCTCGACGCACTGGGCTTTCCATTCCGCAAGCCGCAACCCCAGCAGGGTCCGGAGAACGCCGAAGCGGCGGCCTGAGTAACAACCAACCAGATTGAATCATGGCAGTCCTTTCAGACCCTATTTCCGATTTCCTGACCCGCTTCAAGAATGCTTCGCGGGCACAGAATGAACAGTTTACAGCTCCCTTCTCGAAGACCAAGGCGGAGATCGCCCGCATCCTCAAGGAAGAGGGCTACATCTGGAGCTACGAGGTCGACACTTCGGGCGCGTTTCCGCAGTTACGTGTGAAGACAAAGTTCGTGGATGGCACCCCGGCGTTGACCAATCTGGAGAAGGTTTCAAAGCCGGGTCGTCGACGCTATGTGGGCTCGCAAGAAATTCCTCGAGTGCTCAACGGCCTGGGGATTTCAATTGTTTCCACTTCCAAGGGCATCATGACGGGGGCGCAGGCAAGGCGTCAGAACGTAGGTGGCGAGTTGCTCGCCTTTGTGTGGTAAATCCAACCAAAACAGAACAATGTCACGAGTTGGACAGAAAATCATCAGCCTCCCCGACAAGGTCTCGGTCAACCTGACCTCCGAGGGAGAAGTTACCGTCGAAGGCCCCAAGGGGAAGCTGGAATGGCAGCTTCCGGCCGGAATCTCAATCAATCAGGAGGAGAGCACGGTTGCCGTCAATAGAGAGAACGATCACCGAAGGCTACGTGCCCTGCACGGAACGGCTCGCAGCCTGATCAGTAACATGGTTCAGGGCGTTTCCGCTGGGTTTGCGAAGGAGTTGGAGATCCAGGGGGTCGGTTTCAGGGCCGCGGTCAAGGGCGACAAGCTGGATCTCAGTCTCGGAAAGTCCCATCCGATCCTGCATCCTATACCCGAGGGAATCACCGTCACGGTTACCGAAAATACCAAGATCAAGGTGGAGGGACCGAACAAACAGGTCGTTGGCCAATTTGCGGCGGAAGTTCGAAATTACTATCCCCCCGAACCCTATAAGGGCAAGGGAGTCCGGTATGTTGGAGAATACGTTCGCCGGAAAGCCGGCAAGAGCGTTCAGAGTTAAGCCACAACTACAGCAAGACCATGAGTATTCCGAATCGAAAGGAAGCCCGTCGAAAGATCCACCGGCGTATCCGCAAGAAGCTGTCCGGAACAGCTGGTCGTCCCCGCCTGGCTGTTCATTATTCCAACTGCCATGTCTACGCTCAAGTCATCGACGACGAGGTTGGGAGAACCCTTTGCGCCGCATCCAGTCTGGACAAGGAAGTAGAAGGCTCGGGCTCGAACGTTGCCACTGCCGAAAAGGTTGGGTCCCTCATCGCCAGTCGCGCGGGGGCAGCAAACATTGCCTCGGTGGTCTTTGACCGTGGCGGACACCTCTATCACGGTAAAATCAAGGCCCTGGCGGAAGCTGCCCGCGAAGGTGGACTGAAATTCTAACATTCTCATAAAATGGTTACCAGCAACGACAATCCGTCTTCAGATCAGGAAAACCCGACTCCGGCTGACGAAGCGCCTGCGGACTCCACTGCCGCCGAGGAAGCAGCTCCCGCTGAGGAGGCAGCCCCCGCTGAGGAGGCAGCTCCCGTTGAGGAGGCAGCTCCCGCTGAGGAGGCAGCTCCCGCTGAGGAGGCAGCTCCCGCT
>CAWWCX010000391.1:0-4113 GCA_963935445.1 uncultured Roseibacillus sp. | reverse complement strand
ATTGAATTCGCGCTCCTGAATCGTCACCGTGGTCGTTGACAGTCCTCCGGGGGGGCAGGACAAGGTTTGCCCCCGGAAACAGCATCCAGTTAACTCGGACAGATTCAACAACATGAGCACACGAATCCGGGAAGTCACAGGCCGGAAGGGCTTGCGAGAATTCGTGAGGTTCCCCTTTCAGCTCTATGCCGGACACGCGTTCTGGGTGCCCCCCCTCATCCGGGGAGAAGTGCAGCATCTGGACCCCGCAAGTAATCCCGCCTTCAAGTCCCTGCAGAGCCGCTACTGGATGGCGGAAAGCAGCAAGGGCCGCGTCCAGGGCCGGGTCGCTGCCTACATCCCCAGGTCGGGAGGCCGGGACAGGCCCGCGCGCTTCGGATACCTCGACTTCGTCAACGACCCGGAAGTCACCCACAGCCTGCTCGGTACAGTGGAACAATGGGCCCGGGAGGAGGGGTTTTCCTCGGTGGAAGGCCCCGTCGGCGTGACCAGCTTCGACTCCTCCGCCCTGCTCGTGGAAGGGTATGACCAACTTCCAACCTCGGCCTCGTCCTACAACTTTCCCTACTACCGGGAACGGCTCGAGGAGCTCCACTACGAAAAGGAAATCGATTACATCGAGTTTGAGATCTCCAACCTTGCCGAGGTGAATGAACGGGTGGAAAGGCTCGCGGCCTACACCATGAAGAAGAAGGGGGTCCAACTGCTCGAACTGAAAGGCCGCAGGGAACTCCGGAAACACGCCCCGGCTGTCTTCGATGTCATCAACGAGGCTTATCAGCACCTGCACGATTTTGAGCCCCTCACCCGGGAGCAGGTCTCCTTCTATACTGATCAATACTTTGCCTACCTTGACCCTGCCCTCATCAAGATTCTTGTCGATCAGGATGAGGAGATTGCGGCAGTGGGCATCTCCATGCCGTCCCTCTCGCGCGGTCTCCAGGCCGCCCGTGGCAAACTCTTCCCCCTCGGGATCTTCAAGCTCATGAAGGCGGTCAGGAAAACTGATACCCTCGACCTTTACCTCGTCGCCGTGCGCAGGAAGTGGCAACATGCCGGATTGCCCGCCATCCTTATGCACGAGACGCACAAATCCATGCTCGCCCGCGGCATGACGCGGGCGGAAACCAACGGGGAACTGGAAACCAATCAGTCCGTCCAAGCCCTCTGGCGAAGCTACGGCGCGCGACAACACAAACGGCGGCGAATCTATCGCAAGGCCCTGTGAAGGGGGCCGCTCCCCGCGCGCTTGCGCCGGAACGACCTCTCCAACCCTCCCTGTCTTTTCCCCTCCTCCGGGAAGACCATGCCCGGCAACCCGGAGACAGGCAAGGCCGGTCGGCCTTGGGTTCCCGGTAACGGCGTGCTAGGATGAATCCACACTGAGGAACAACCCCTCGAGAGATGCCCCCCTGGTTTCCAATGTCTTTGCCCTTCCCTCCCCGGCTTGCTCTCTGCTTCGCCCTGCTGGCAGGCGAAGTCGTCCCGGCCCAGACCTACTCGAAGCACGCCCGCGCCCTGATCGGCTCTTCCCTCCGGACCATCGAGAACAATATCGAGTCCCAGCGACAGGCAGGGCATCGCGCCTATGATCCTGCCTTCGTGTTCGTGGTCAACCCCGCCAAACAACGCATGCATGTCCTCTCCCGCCGGAAGGGTGACGTGGTCCTCACAGTCAAGTGCGGGACAGGCAAGGGAGGTCTGGGCACAGGCGACTCACAGACTCCTCCCGGGTTCTTCACGATGGGTGGCGTGCGCATCGCACGCAACGCGGACAGCTCCATCCAGACCGGAGACACCAAGAGGGGAGTGACGGGAATCTATGCCGAACTGCTCTTTCCTCCCTCTCATCCGGACGAGAAGTTGCGAGGCCGTGTTCCCAACAATGTAGTTATCCATTCCTACAACCCCGAGGCCAGCCCCATGCTGAAGGAGCGCAAGGAAAAGAAACTCGTGGGGCGCATCCCCTGCACCAGCGGATGCCCTGTCCCGGAAACCGACGAGGCGAGGAAGCTTGTTCCCTATCTCCAGGCCAGCGCGGGGAAGTTCGACCCCGGCGCCCGCCCGAATGCTGCCCTGCGCACTCTCCTTTCCGAGGGCAAGGTGAAACAGTATTCCAGAAATACACTGGGGGGAGGCATTTTCATCATGGGCGGAAGCCAGGGAGGCAATAACAGATCCAGAGGAATTCCCTGAGATCCGGGGCACAGCCCCTCCCCCACGATAAAAAGAGCCCATGTCCGCCGATTCACCATCAGAGTTCGAGATTCCTTCCCCCGGGGATCTCTCCCGGCTTCTTCCGCAACTGGATGTTCAGAGGTTCGTGGCCCGCGGAGGAATGGGGGCGGTCTACTTCGCCGTACAACGGCACCTCGACCGCGAAGTTGCCCTGAAAATCCTGCCTCCTGATATTGGCGACCCGGAATTTCGAAGCCGCTTTGCCCTCGAAGCCAAGGCGATGGCCCGGCTGAACCATCCCAATCTTGCACAGCTCTATGACTTCGGGGAGGCCGAGGGTTTACTGTGGATGGCGCAGGAGTGGATCGATGGGCCGACCTTTCACGCCCGATTCCAGGACGGTCCCCTGAGCGAGGGCGAGGCGGTAGCCCTCGTCTGTCAGGTCTGCGACGGACTCTCCTACGCGCACCGCCACGACATCGTGCACCGTGATGTCAAACCGGAGAACATCATGTGGAACAGTGATGGGATCGTGAAAATGACCGACTTTGGCCTCGCCCGGGCCACGCAGACCGGCCCAAGCCACCTTCGAAACGACCACGAAGGCCGCTTCCTCACCCGGGAGTATGCCGCTCCCGAGATGTTCGACGTGAACTCCGAAATTGACCACCGGGCCGATATTTTCGCCCTTGGCGTGCTCGCCTACGAAGGTCTCACCGGAAAGCGCCCAAGTGGGGAATACAGGCCTCCCAGCACAGTTCAACCTTCGCTGCGAGGGCGTTTTGACCACGTCCTGGCCAAGGCCATGCAGCGCGATCGCGATCATCGCTACAACGACTGTGCAGATTTTAAAAAGGACTTTGAACTGGCCGCTGCCCGACCACGTGAACTCGAGGGTCAACATCTCCGGAAACAATCAAACCTCATCCCGGGGCTCGCACTCGCCGGGGCGGTAATCGTATTCGCAACAGTCGTCTGGATGGCTTTCTCAGTGCTCAGGGATCATTCACCAGCATCCGGGGAGAACGCGAACGCTCGGGCCGGAGAGGGCGAACATCAGGGCCCGCCTGTGGAGGATCTTCTGGCAGAAACCTCCCTCTACTATGACTTCGAGCGAGCCGCTGCAGACGAACCGATTCTTGACCGGAGCGGGCGAGGCTTCCACGGCATCCTGCGCGGAGCAGTTCCAACGCCCGGTCGAAGAGGGACAGGCCTCCTTTTTGACGGCGTGGACGACACCCTCGAAGTCGCCATGGAATCCCTCAAGCTCTCTGGCACCAGCTTCTCGGTAGCACTCTGGGTTCGGGCCAGCTTCGGCCAGGTGCACGGACTGGTGGGGCAACGGAACTCAGAGGAAGACGGCCAGTACTTCCACATTCTTCTCGTCGAGGACAAGCTCTGGCAGGATTTCTGGGGCGGAAAGGGAACCTCGCACCTCCTGCCCGCAAACCGCTCCGGCAAATGGCTGCATGTTGCCTTCACGTTTGATGCCACCAGCAGGACCTCCATGATCTACCTCGATGGAACTCCAGTCTCGGAGGGCTCCTTCAAGGCCCCCTTGGATTTTGATGAGGGACTTCTTCTTTTCGGGATGTTCCAGGCCGGCGGTACCCGAAGCTACCTCGCCGGGGCCCTCGACGAGATCATGATCTTCCCGCGAGCCCTTGCCGGAGAGGAAATCTCAGCCATCTACCGGCACGGACAATCCGGCCCCTCCGCCTCTCCGGATGCCAGCTAGGGGCACCCCCCTGCAGCACGTTCGGGACCGGGAAGAATTCTTCCCACTGCTTGCGGTCATCCGGGCAGGACCATAGTTTCGAGGCATGAGACTGCTCTCCCGTGTCCTCCTCTTCGTCTTCGCTGTAAGCACCCCGGGACTGGCCCAGTCCGTTACCAAGGGCAAGCTGGAACTCGAAGGCGCAGTGGCGTTCACAG
>CAWWCX010000390.1:0-4127 GCA_963935445.1 uncultured Roseibacillus sp. | reverse complement strand
GGACGCCTTTCACAAGCCTTCCGTGGACGTCAGTAAGCCGGAACTGCCGTCCCTGATAGCGGAAGGTCAGCTGCTCGTGGTCGATTCCGAGCAGGTGGAGGATGGTGGCATTGAAGTCGTGGACGTGGACGGGGTCCCTGGCAATGGCATAGCCCAGTTCATCGGTCGCACCGTGGACATGGCCGGCTTTCGTGCCCCCGCCCGCCATCCAGACGGTGTAGGCGTCCTTGTGGTGGTCGCGGCCCGCATTGCTGCGCTTTTCACCTGTGCCGGTGCTTCCCTGTGCCATTGGTGTGCGGCCGAATTCAGCGCTCCAGATTACGAGGGTTTCGTCGAGGAGGCCGCGTTCCCTGAGGTCCCGGATGAGGGCGGCGATGGGCTGGTCGACCTGCCTGCACTTGCCGGGAAGGCTGCCAAACACATTTCCATGATGATCCCATCCCTGGTCGAAGAGTTGCACGAAGCGGACGCCCCGCTCTACCAGCCTGCGGGCGAGGAGGCAGTTGTTGGCGAAGGATGTCTTGCCCGGCTGCGTGCCGTACATCTCATGGATCCGCTCTGGCTCGCTGGCGATGTCCATCAACTCCGGGACGCTGGTCTGCATCCGGTAGGCCATCTCATACTGGCTGATCCGGGTCGCGATCTCCGGGTCCCCGACATCGTCAAGGGCAACCTGATTGAGATCGTTGACAGCGTCGACCACGATTTTGCGCTCCGCCGGGGAGACACCCCTTGGGTTGGAGAGATAGAGGACGGGATCCCCCTGGGACCGGAACTCGATACCCTGGTGGATGGTGGGCAGAAAGCCGCTGCCGTAGGCGCTGTTGCCGGCCCCGAGAACCTGTCCGGTGATAAGGACGACGAATCCGGGCAGGTTCTCATTGGCACTGCCCAGGCCATAGGTCACCCAAGACCCGATGCTGGGCCGGCCGAAGCGTTCGAACCCCGTGAGCAGGAACATCTGCGACGGCGCGTGATTGAACTGATCCGTATGAAGAGTCTTGATGAGGCAGAGCTCGTCCGAGACCCCCTGCAGGTTGGGAAGAAGGTTGGAGAGTTCCAGCCCCGACTGGCCGCATTTTCTGAAAGCATATTTGTCCTCCCGGGGCGTGCCGAGAAGGTTGGGTTGCTCGCGAATGAAGGCCAGCTTGTTCGTGTCAAAAAACTCGTCGGGGCAGAGTTGCCCGTTGCGCTTCTGGAGCTCCGGCTTGAAGTCGAAGAGATCGAGGTGGGATGGGGAACCGACCAGGTGGATGTAAATGACACGCTTGGCGGTTGGTGCATGGTGAAGCCCGGGGCTGACAGCGGGGCCGGGGGACTCGGCATTGGCTATTGATGCCAGGGCGGCCGCGCCAAACCCGTAGCCGGTCTTCTGGAGGAAGAGGCGTCGGGTCTGGGTCTGGACTGGAGTCGGGAACATCACGGGTGCGGGGTTTTTTCTGTGTGAAGGCCGGATCCTAGTTCTTGGTGATCGTCTCGTCGAGATTGAGGAAAGCGCTGGCCGCGTAGAACCAGGCAGCGAGTTCGGAAAGGTTCCTGCTCCTTGGCTTGTAGACGAAGTTGGGATTCTGGAGGAGTTGTTCGGCGTCCTGCGGGTTCGAGTGGAAATGCTCGAGGCGTTCCCGGACGAGCTCGTTCACGATTTGGACTTCGCGTGGAGTGCCTGGACGGGAGAGGACGAGCCGGAAGGCGTAGGGCGTGCGGGTGGCTGGAGATTCGGCTTCGGTCAGGATCCGGTCCGCGAGGGCGAGAGCCATTTCCACGTAGGCGGGATCGTTGAGCATCGTGAGTGCCTGGCTGGGGGTGTTGGTGCGGGGGCGTTTGACGGTGCAGGCGGCGCGGTCGGGAGCGTCGAAGTTGACCATGCTGGGATAGGGGGCGGCACGGCGGTAGACGACATAGATTCCTCGGCGCCAGCGGTTTTCGTCCTTTTGTTCCACCCACTTGGGTTCATTGCGCCCGGTCTGCCGCCAGAGGCCGGGAGGTTGGTAGGGCATGACCGGCGGGCCGTACATCCTGGTGGAGAGAAGGCCGGAAACGGCGAGGGCGTTGTCGCGGAGGCGCTCTGCGTCCATACGGAAGCGTGGTGCGCGGCCGAGCAGAAGGTTGCGGGGATCCTTCTCGGTGTGAACGGAGGTGATTCTGGAGCTTTGCCGGTAAGCGTTGGAGAGAACGATCGCTTTGAGGATGTGCTTCATGTTCCAGCCGGACTCGATGAGTTCGACCGCAAGCCAGTCTAACAGCTCAGGGTGGGAGGGAGGTTCGGACTGAGTGCCGAAGTCTTCGAGGGTCGCCACGATTCCGTTGCCAAAGATCTCGGCCCACCAGCGGTTGACGGCCACGCGGGCCGTGAGGGGGTTGTCCGTCCGCACGAGCCAGCGAGCGAGGTCGAGGCGGTTGCCGGAGGCGTCCTCCCCGAGCTTTGGAAGGCGGGTGGGAGTGTCTGCGGTAACCTGGGCATCGGGACTGAGGAAGTTGCCGCGCTTGAGGATGTGCGTTTTGCGGCGCTCCTTCATCTCGATCATGACGAGGGTCTGGTTTCCCTTGATGGAGTTGCGCTGTTTCTTGAGGCTGGCGATCCTGGCGTCAATCTCCTTGAGGGCGGGATGTTCCTTTTCGAAATAAGCACGGAGTTTCTTTTGCTGGGCCTTGTTGAGCCGGTCGCTGGGTTTCTTGAGAATGGCGAGGAGGTCTTCGGGGAGTTCGGGGTCGGGACCGACTTCGCTGCGGGCGGAGAGGCGGAGGTTGCCGATGACCCGTCCCATGCCCCAGTCCTGCGGAAGGGTGAAGGTAAGGGTGGCGTTGGCGGTCTCGATGGGTTTCAGGAGCTCGAAGGTGGCCCAGTGAGGTTTTCCGAACTTCGGGTTGATGGCCCAACCGGTCTTCGGATTGCGATCGAGGAGGCCTTGGACATCCCAGTTGTCCTGGGAGAAACTGGCCCGGGGGCGGTGAAGGCCGATTGGATGGACCTTGCCGTCGCGGTGGAGGTTCACCGCGAATTCCTTGAGCACGAAGTTGGGTCGTTGGGCGTCGCCACGGCCGGGGCCCTTGCCCGGGAGACTGGGGTGCGGGAGGGCTTCCAGTTTGAGTTGAGCAATGCTGGAGAGCTTGCTGGTGGCCTCCACAGTGTAGATTGCGGTAGCGGGCACTTTACCGCTGAGGAGGATGGATCCGTCCTCGAGGATCTCGTGTTTTTCTCCTCCGGTGGAAGTGAACTTGGTGACTTGAAGGGCTCTCCATTCGCTATTTGCGGCAGCGCCTTCGGAGTGACGGGTTTTCCATGCGCGGAAGGCCTGCTCCTGATTTCTCAACCTGCCTGTGCGGTCCGCCTGGAGCTGGGCGAGTTGGCTGTCGAGATCCCTGACCTGTTCCTCTTGGGCGGAGCTCAGAGGGAGCTCGAGATAGGGACCGATGAAGTCGTGGGAGACGTCGGTCTTGTTGCTGGGCAGTTGTACCTCGAGGGGCGTGTGGTTGAAGAAGTCGAACATGGCGTAGTAGTCCGTCATGCTGAACGGATCATACTTGTGGTCGTGGCACTGTGCGCACTCGAGCGTAATGCCGAGCCAGACTGTGCCCGTGGTGTTGACACGATCGACAACCTGGTTGACGCGGTTGCCCTCGGGGCTGACTCCGGCCTCAACGTTGCAGGTGACCGTGCGGTGGAAGCCGGTGGCGACCTTCTGGGCGATGGTTGCGTTGGGCAGAAGATCGCCGGCCAGTTGTTCGATGGTGAACTGGTCGAAGGGCATGTTTTCGTTGAGTGCCCTGATGACCCAGTCACGAAAGGCCCACGAGGGACGGAGCTGATCTGCCTGAAAGCCGTTGGAATCGGCGTAGCGCGCGAGGTCGAGCCAGGGCCGGGCCCAGCGTTCCCCGAAGCGGGGAGAACTGAGGAGACGGTCGGCAGCTTTTTCCAGGGCGGCCACGGAGTCGCGTTGATACTGCCTTTCGAACTCCTTGACCTCCCGTGGCGTGGGAGGCAGGCCGATGAGGTCGAGGGAGAGGCGCCGGAGCAGGACAGCGGCGGTGGTTGGAGGGGAGAAGCTCAGCTGCTCTTGTTCGAGGCGACGCAGGAGGAAGGCGTCGATGGGATTGGCGACCGCACCCGACTGATGGACAGAGGGGAC
>CAWWCX010000389.1:0-4130 GCA_963935445.1 uncultured Roseibacillus sp. | reverse complement strand
GGGAGGAAAAATTGCAGAGGAGGCACTTAAGCAGCAATTTGGAGTGGTCAAGTTGCTGACTGATACGGATGGGGACGGGATCATGGATAAGGCGGAGGTCTGGGCCGATGACCTCCCGCCATGTTATGGGATTGTCGCTGCGCGCGGAGGGGTCGTCGTGGCCTGTGCTCCGCACATCATGTTCTTTGCCGACCGGGATGGTGATGGGAAGCCGGAGGTGCGTGAGACTCTTTACACGGGATTCAAGGTCAATACCATTGAGAGGGGTATCAACAACCCGATCTGGGGACTCGACGGCTGGATTTACGTGGGCAGTGGTTCGGGAGGCGGAACGATCACGGGACCGAAACTCAAGGGGCGGTTCGAACTCGGAGGTTCTGACTTCCGGATCAAGGTGGATGGCTCGGCGATCGAGCATGTGAACGGGAGCGTCAGCACGTTTGGCCTGACGATGAACGATATCGGTGATCGCTTTCCATCCTCCGGGGGGAACCCGGCCCGGTATGCGCTCCCGCTGCCGCGCCATTATCTTGCCCGCAATCCGCACGTGGCGACCCCGGGATCAACCCAGGGGGCTGCGGATTACGGTAACGGTTATCGGATCAGTGACCCGCATCCGTGGCGTGTCAAGCGGGGCAGGGATCCGGCCTGGGTGAAGTTCTACGGACAGCGCGAAACCAACAGCAATTACTTTTCCGGGGGGTGCAGTACAACGTTCTATGGGGGACGGCTCTTCCCTGAGCAATATCATGGAAATCTGTTTTACTGTGAGCCTTCGCTCAACATCGTGCATCGCACGGTCCTCACGCGGGATGGTGCCGGTTACCGGGCCCGGCGGGCACCCGGTGAGGAGGAGTCCGAATTTCTTGCCTCCACCGACCAATGGTTCCGGCCAATGAATCTGCGGGTCGGTCCGGATGGAGCACTTTACATCGTCGATATGTATCGTGAGATCATCGAGGACTATTCGGCAGTTCCCCGGTTTCTCCAGCAGCAATATGGGTTGAACAAGGGGAAGGAATACGGGCGGATCTGGAGACTTCGTCCCAAGGGGAAAGCATTGGCTCTGAAGGAGAATCCTGGCAAGGCCACGGTCAAGGAGCTGGCACAGGCTCTTGCGGATGACAATCCATGGCGCCGGTCCACGGCACAGAGGGTTCTTATTGAACGGAAGGATCGTGGTGCACGTGAGCCCCTTGCGAGGCTGATCCGGGCCGAGGGAACTGCTCCATCAGGTGTCATCCGGGCCCTGCAAACCTTGAGGTCGTTGAAATCGCTGGAGTCCCCGGATGTCCTGGTGGCCCTCGCCCATGAAGACCATGGAGTGAGGGTGCATGGCTTACGCCTGGCTGGACCTTGGCTTGATTCGGACGAAGCCCTTCGTTCCCAGTTGACCAGGATGAGCCAGGACCCGGATCCCCGGGTCCGTCTGCAACTAGCCATGACACTTGGGGAGTCGAAGGATACGTGGTCGGTCGCCCCCTTGAGGGACCTGGCCGAAAGACATGGAGGCGATAGATGGATGGCTACGGCCATCCTCAGTTCCGCAAACAACCGGAACGGGGGGCGTCTGCTTCTCGGGCTTCTAGGCAGCATTGAGCTGGGACCGGGAGCCCGGGCCTTGCTCGAGCCACTGGCAAAAACCGTCGGCGGACGAAGGGACGGGGAGCAAATGGCGGCGGCCCTGCGGTTGGTGTCCTCGCTGGGCGCCGACCTCCAGAAAGCATGCTTGACTGGTTTTGCAGGGAGCGTTTCACGCGGTGGGGCGCCGGTTCCGGAGTCCGTCGATGGCTGGGTCGTCCTGACACGCTTTCTCAGCAGCAGTGATGCACAGGTCAGGGAACTGGCAGCCAAGCTTTCAGCGGAACTTCCGGTTGCGGAAGGCGATCGTCTGGCGGCAATGTTCAAGGAGGCAGCGGAGACTGCCCTGGAGTCAGGGAGTGAGCTGGCAAAACGAAGGCAGGCCCTGCAAATCCTCGCCAGTGCGCCTTTTGAGGCCTTGTCACCAGTGGCCTCCAGGCTGCTGGATTCAAGACAACCGCCTTCCATTCAGGCTTCCGCGATAGCAGCCCTTGGCATATCGGGCGATGAGCGCGCCGCCGGGGTTCTTCTCAAGGGGTGGCCAGGGTTCTCGCCAGCATCCCGTAGTGCGGTCCTGCGGACGATCTTCTCCCGCAGAAACCGTCTTCCTGCGTTAATTGAGGCAATCGAAAAGGGGGTCGTTCACCCCGGCGATATCTCCGGGGTGCAGAGGGAGCAATTGAAAGCCATTCCAGACACCAGCCTTGCAGAGCGTGCAGGCAAGTTGTTCAAGGAGTCCTCCACGGAAGCCGAACTGACGGCCCGCATTGCACGCTATCGCGGAGCGCTCGACAACAAGGCGGATCCTGCAAAGGGGAAGGTTGTTTATCAGAAGAACTGCATCGTATGCCACAAGCTCGGGGACGAGGGCAACGAAGTCGGTCCCTCGCTCGGGAGCATCACCGGCAAGCCGGATGAATCCGTTCTCATGGACATTCTTGATCCAAACGGGAAAATTGAGCCGGAATACAAACTCTATCTGATCTCAGCGAAGGGAGGGAAGGCCCATGCAGGAGTGCTGGCTTCCGAGTCGCCCACCAGCGTGATCCTCAAGCGTGTCGACGGGGGAACCGATGTCATTCTTCGCAAGGACATCATCAAGATGACGGCTTCCGAGCTATCCCTCATGCCCGCAAATCTTCATGCGCAGATCAGTCCGCAGGATGCCACCGACCTGATCGCGTTCCTGCGGAGGACGTTCGCGCGGAAGCCGAAAAGTCAGTGAGTTCTTCACCAGAGTCGTTCTGGATCAGGTCTGCCTTCGCTCATCGCGACTCCGTCCGGGAGAAAATCGCACCATTTGAAAACTGTGAACCGACGTTCGGTGGCCTGCCATGGCGCAGGCTTACGCGGTTTCCTTGGTCAGGGACCTGGTAATACTCACGTGCTTTTGACAATTCGGAATCACTTGGTAAAACAGGGAAGGATTTCGAGATGAGCGTGTTGTGTTCCATGCGGGAAAGACGGCCAATGAGCCGCCGCGAGATGTTGCATACTTCCTCGGTGGGTTTCGGCGCGCTGGCCTTGCAGGGGCTGCTGGCCCGGGACGGGCTTGCCGCGTCCGCCCTCAGTCCCCGTCCGGCTCCCGCCCCGGCGCGTGCCAAGCGGATCATCTTCATATTCATGCATGGCGGCCCTTCGCAGGTTGATCTCCTTGATCACAAGCCGCAACTCACACGCGACGACGACAAGCCATTGCCTTTCGAGAAGCCGCGGATTGTGTCGGCGAAGACGGGCAACCTGCTGGCTTCGCCCTGGAAGTTCTCCCACCATGGCCAGAGCGGAGCGGAAGTGAGCGAGCTCCTGCCGCACCTGTCCTCGATCGTGGACGATCTCTGTATCATCAAGTCGATCCATGGTTCGAACTCAAGGCACGGGGGAGCCCTGCTCGAACTGCACACCGGATCGGATACCTTCACACGCCCGGCGATGGGCTCGTGGATCACCTACGGACTGGGCACGGAAAACCAGAACCTGCCGGGGTTCGTCACGATCAATCCGACTGGAGGGCACGGGGGATCGAATGCCTGGTCCTCGGCCTTTCTGCCGGCCCACTTCCAGGGGACGCGGATTGGAGGAAAGGGAGGAGGGATGACGGTTCCCTTTATCGAGAGTCCGTTGGAGAACCGGGAGTTGCAGCGACGGGAACTTGCCCTGCTGGAGGCGATGAACCGGGACCATTTCAGCCGTGGCGCAGGGGATGCCGAGCTTGAAGCGCGGATCGCCTCCTACGAACTTGCCTTCCGCATGCAGATGGAGGCCCCGGGAGTGCAGGATACCTCGAGCGAGCCGGAATCGGTCAGAAAGCTCTACGGCTGCGACCAGGAGAATACGAAGAGTTTTGCCGAGCAATGCCTCATGGCCCGCCGTTTCAGTGAAGCCGGAGTGCGCTTTGTGCAGGTGACCCACCGTTACTGGGACTCGCACGGCAATCTGCGCAAGGAACATGCCCGCCTGGCGGGGGAGATGGACAAGCCGGTGGCCGGGTTGATCACCGATCTCAAGCCTGTCTCTTATACACATCTCCGAGCCCACGAGACCGTACTAGA
>CAWWCX010000388.1:0-4141 GCA_963935445.1 uncultured Roseibacillus sp. | reverse complement strand
CACACTGCATATCGTCGGCAGCGTCAGATGTGTATAAGAGACAGGCATGATTCCAACGTCTCCCCCCGTGATATCGGAATTCTTCTTCCCAATCCACATCACCAGCACGTAAAGCTCCTGATTCTCCTCCATGTTCCTGAACTCAATGTTCAGGGTCTTGTCGGTCTTCTTGAGATCGGGATCCTTGGTGGACTTCAGCTCCGTTCTCACAACAAGGGGTTTCTTGATCTTGTAATCCTTGAGAAACTCGCGGTCTTCCTGACTGAGCTTTTCCAGGTTCAACCTGAAGACCTTGCCCCTGACCCTGAGCTTGATCCAATCATCGCCCTTCTCCTCCAGAGTTCCGGTCAACTTGCGGCCGTCTGCACTGGTCCATACCCTCGGCTTCTCCTCGGCGCAGAGGCTTTCCGCGAGGGATACAAGCAGGGTCGACATGCAAAGCACCCTCCAGAACTGTTGCATCATAACCATCAGACCATCCTCACCCAACCTGCCGAGCACCGTCAAACCCAAACGTGCCGCCGCCACTCTTCCCCGGACAGAGTCCCCGTTCAGCGCCTCCGGACACCACTCCTTTAATACCTCCCATCACGAACCTCGAAATGCGTAGGCTTGCCGAGAGTGACCCCACCCGCGCGCACCCAACGGGCCGTCCGCTCCAGGATGATATCCAGGCTTGTCGGGGGTTCCCCCAGTCTGGAGCAGAGAGCGCGCGAATTGCTCAGCAGGGAGGTGGGTGCCTCTTCACCCGTGAAGATCGGTTCCCGCCCCAGGAGTTCGCCCAGGCGAGCAGCCACTTTCCTCACCTGATACGTCCCTGGCGAGGTCAGATTCCAGGGCCGCGCTGGTGAATGAGCCAACGGAAAGGAGCGCAGAATCAGCTCGTTGGCGTCCCCCTGCCAGATGCAGTTGAATGCTCCATTGGCCAGATTGATGGCCTCTCCTCGCCACACTTTCCAGGCCAGGTCCACTGGAACTCCGTAGCGCAGGTCGGTTGCGTAATTCAACCTCATCAGTGCCACCTGAGTCCCATCCTCCCGGGAGCCGTATTCAAAGAGGCGTTCACGCGCCACCGCAGCATTGGCATACTCCCCGACCGGGGTGAGGGCATCGCCCTCCACGGAACCGCTGCCATGCATCGGACTCAGCGGATATACGTTCCCAGTGGAGAGCGCCACCACCCGCTGCCCCGCATAGCGCTCCAGCGCGTGGAGAGGCGCTACCGTATTGATCGCCCAGGTCAGGGCCGGGTTGAGATTGGTTCCAAACTTCAGCCCGACCAGGTAGAGGACATCACCCGCCGCCGGAAGGTTTTCCGTCCTCACCCCGGAAAGGAGGTCCGCGCTCACGGTCTCAATCCCCCGTGCCTGCAGCCAGGCCCTCTTGTCCGGGTTACTGAAGCGGCTCACCGCAATGACATCCAGCTCGTAGCCTGCTTTTTTGGCCGCTCGCTTGGCCAGGACTGCGAGGGACGGGCCCATCTTTCCGCCGGCACCGAGGATGACGAGTGGACTGCGCACCTCTCGAATGGCCTCGACCAGGGCAGGCCGCGGCCGGGTGAGCAACTCATCGAGGGCCTCCTCGCTCTCGATCACTCCGGACATGGGTTCATCTGAAGATTCATTCGCCCAGCAAACCAATGGAAACAAAAGACCACGGGCCAACGCGGTCCGTGGTCTGCATGATTCGATTCCGACGCGTCGTTATACTTCTTCCGGACTCAACCAGCGAAAGCTGACCAGCTTGAAGCGGCGGCCGAACTCGAGATCCTCGGGGTCCTTCTTGGCAACCGGGTTGATACCCGTGCGATCCGGGTTCACCGGTTCCGGAGTGCGCTGCACAACCGCCTCACACCAGGCCCGGGCCAGCACCTTGCCGTTAGCATCCTTGGATTCGCCGTAGGTGCGCACCAGGAAACTATCGGATCTTGGGCGAAGGGCGGATCCAACCGCCTGCACGACATCTCCCTGAGTCAGGTAGCCGGGGACCCCCCAAGCCACCGAATCAGGCTTCAGCCTCTGATCAAGGCGTGTGGCATCCGCCATGTTGTCAAAGGTCACGTCGGCCAGCCTGTCCCGCTCCGTGTTCGGAATTCGAAGAGTCTCGTTCTCATCGAACTGTTCATTGATGCCGGAACGCTGGATGGCGGCCTCAATCGGTCCCGCATCCCCGTGCTCGCTGTCAACCAGACGGCGGTTGATGAAATCCGAAAGGCCGAAGAAGGGCGCCCGCTCCTTCACCTCCCGCACAATCTCCTGCGCCAGGCGCTCAAGATCACTGTCGCTGGCATCGCTACCGTCGATGGCAAGGAAGCCGGACGTTGCTTCCTCGTCATCCCAGTTGCCGTTGAGAAACTCTCCATTAGGCGGGTTGATCACCCTTGGGAAGGGCACCGCATCCTTACTGGCATAGCCAGCACCAGCATTCATGGCCGAGGCCAGGACCGCCTTCCAGGCATCGACACTCACGGAATTCACGTTGAACCCACCGTTCAGCCAGAGCTGGGTCGCGGCCCGGTGGAAGTTGACCACATCGGACTTCACGTTGGTTCCCGTTCCGATCAGCTGAAAGCGCCCGTTTGGCAGCGGGTTCTCCTCCGGGTTGTCCATAAACGCCAGCTTGCGCGCCGGGTCGCCGGTCGATACGAAGAAATTGTCCCAGAGGTTGAAGTTGGTCTCATAGCTCAAGTCGTAAACCACGAAGTGGTCGTCGGGACGATTGAACAGGATCTGGCGGGTGAGCATGGCCCAGTAGTCTCCTCCCCGTCCCGAGGTTCTCCCTCCCTGATGGCCGAAGAGATACTGGTTCCACCCGTTACGGGCCTTCTCGCGGGAGGTCGCCAGCACGGGGCTGGTATACTGCCGCCCGACCCGGGGATCGACAAGGGAGTTACCGACCGCATAGGAGGGATGCCAACCAAACTCGGAAAGCTTCAGGTGACGCAGGTAGCCGAGGGAGGGTATTCCGGTCTCTTCCCGGGGCACTTCGAAAAGCACCACGCCGTCATCCGGCGCGCTGAGGGGGTCCCCGAAGGGCCAGCTGACCTGCCGGCCATCGACCGAACGAGGCATCATGTTCTGCCAGCTCACCCGTTGATCGAACAGATCGCGGGTATACACCCCGTAGAAGTGTGGAGGAAGATCCGTCACGTTGTCCCAAGGATTGCGACAGAAATAGGCTGCCCGCGGATTCCACGTCCCAATCACCGAGCTCTTCAGGTGCTGGGGATCTCTCCGCAGCTGTCCCGAGCCCAGCATGTTGGAGCGGTGCTCATCCCACCAGCGAAGCCGGAATCCGTCCCGCGTCCGGGTATCGGGAATGGCCGTGCCATCCAGGGCCGCACGGCTGTTCGCAAGGCTGTGGACCCGCGGCTCCGGCTGCCGTCCCCGTGCCGTCGACCACTGCACCGGAAGTTCGTCACTACCTCCCGCCTGCAGCGAGGTGTTCGCGTAGACAATCGACTGCATCGAGTTGAACTGGGAGTCATTGAAGCTGCGCATGCGGCCGGCGCTCTTGAGGGACATCATGTAGTTGTCCCCACCTGACTGATTGCCCGGGCCGGGAAACTCGACGAAGCTGATCGGCTTCTTGTCATGCTGATAGTTCATGTCCTGCCAGAAGTAGCGGCTCGGGTCCGGCGCCACTTGGGAGGAGAGCACATTACGGTCAATCTGGTAGAGCTGGTACTCGGCAGTGCGCATCGGGCTGAAGACCAGCGTTTCGCCGGGAGCCATCGTGGTCGGAAGTAACTTCATCAGGACCCAGCCGACATAGTGACCGGGGCTGGGATCGCTCCCGCTCGCCTTGGCGCCCACCTTGGTCGATCCACGTCCAAAGGGAATCGGCACCTGCCCCGGATTCGACGTAGTGCGATCGGAATAGGTGACCCGCACATCCTTGTTTCCGTTCACGAAAATGGTGGCCACCATGTTGTGAAGTTTCAGCTCCACGTTGTAGGGGTTCCACAGCGAGACGCGGGGATACACACAGACCCGGAGAGTATGCTTCGAATTGCGGTCCCGCTCATTCTGCGGGTAGGTTGCCAGATTGTAATAGACCGAAGCTTCCGTCATGACCGGGAAGAGATTGGGCTGGATGAAGGGGAGAAAGGAGGCCGGGCGCAGATTGCCGCCATCATACA
>CAWWCX010000387.1:0-4143 GCA_963935445.1 uncultured Roseibacillus sp. | reverse complement strand
ACACCAGGAATGAGCACTACCTCGCAACCCAGTCCTGGATCCTAGGAACCTATCTGCCCCGCCGGGGTGGCCTGCTCCTGCGCCAGCTCAGATCCCGCGGACTCTACCCCGCCACCAATGCTCCCACCTTTCGACAGTTCGGGGGGCATCTCGCCCCCGGGCAGCCCCTCACCATGAGCAACCCCAATACGGGAGGCACGATCTACTACACGATGGATGGCAGTGACCCCAGAAATCCCCGGGCGGGTGGTGATTTCATCGCACCCTCCGCCATCCCCTACACCCGGGCTCCCGGGTTTCAGGAAAGCACTCAAGTTCGCGCACGCGTTCTCCTCGGTTCCGAATGGTCCGCCCTCACCGAAGCCTCCTTTCTCGTGGGCACCCTGCCGGATTCCACCTCCCTCACGATTTCGGAACTGATGTACAATCCACCGGGACCGGAGGAAGATCTTGAGTTCCTCGAACTGGTCAATACCGCCAACTCAGAGACCCTCGAACTGGGGCAGGCAGAGTTCGTCACGGGGATCTCCTTTACCTTCCCGGTCAACACCCGCCTCGCTCCCGGAAAGCGCATTCTTCTTGTGGCCAATCAGGGCGCCTTCGAGGAGGCCTACGGCCCCGGGCTCCCGATCGCCGGGGAATATGACGGGCTGCTCGACAACGATGGGGAACAACTCGTCCTGCGCGACGCGCTCGGCAATGTATTGCTCGACTTCACCTACAACGACAGCCCCGCCTGGCCCGCGGGAGCCGACGGAGGTGGTCGGAGCCTGGTCCTTCGCAGTCCCGGACTCACACAGAGTAGCAACGATCCCCTCGACTGGCGTGCAAGCAGCGCTCCACAGGGCAATCCTGGCGTTTCCGATGCCTCTACCTTTACCGGTGATCCCCTCGCCGATCTTGACGGGGATGGCCTTGAAGCCCTCCTCGAATACGCGCTGGGCAGCAGTGACCTGATCCCGGGGTCCGCCGACGGTGGCATTACCCTCGCAATCGATCCGGACGGCCACCTTTCCGCTACCCTTCAGCTCAATCTTCTTCCCGGGGATCTCGAAACTGTCCTCGAGCAGAGTGACGACCTCATCTCCTGGAAGGCTTTGGACGGGTTTCGACGCACCTCCATCCAGCGCAATCCAGATCAGGGAACCGCCCTGGTAGTTTACCGCTCGGAACGCCCCCTGCCGTCCGGTTCACCGAGGGGCTTTCTCCGGTTACGTGTGAAGAAGCCCTGATCCCCGCCAGGCCCTCGCGAAAGGGACCTGACAGGGTCGATCGAGAATGCAACCCCGGTTTACGGAGCAGGCACCGTCACCTGCAGGCGATAGAGTTCCCGCTGCTCGCCTCCCGTCACATCAATCGCGGTGTTGGATGCCGCATCCTCCTGCGCGGTGAAGCTGTCAATCGCCGCGACCGGCAGACCCGTGCTGGACGAAAGCACCTCATACGTGCGTCCTGAGAGAATGGGGCCATACATGATCTCCACCCGCGTATCATTGACGTGCACAATCTCAAAAACCGGTGTGCTCCCACCGTCATTGGCGCTCGTGCCCATGAGATACTCGGAGAGGGCATCCCAGCCGTCATTGTCACTGTCACTCGCTGCATCACCTGGATCGTTCGGGTCAAGGCCGTTGGCAACCTCGTAGGCGTCCGGTATTCCGTCATTATCCGAGTCTCCTGCAGCTCCTATGGCTACCGTGATCGTGCCTGCAAGCGGACCACTGCCGTCCTCGTCGCCATCATCAATGGCAACATCAATCGCAACAGGGGAGTTTCCATTCGGCAGGAACTGGACTTCCGCCAGGGCCCTGTTGACCTCGCGGGCCGATCCGGTGATCGTCCAGATTCCCGTGTCCGGGCTGTAATTCACTCCGGTAGGCTCGGTGAGATTTCCCTCGCCAGGCGTCAGGCTCAAGGTCGCCGTAATCTCCTCGGGCGCACTCGCCGCCAGAATCGCGAAGGGGTTGGCGTTGGTTGCATGCCAGAGCCTCGCAAAGCTGACCGACCCTTCCATCGGGAAGGACCCGGCGTCATCAAAGATCCCATTGGCATCGTTGCCGAGACCCCCGCGCCCGCCATCCACGTTCTGCCCGACCCGGATGGTGTCATCCCCGCTCCAGTTCGTGGTAGCCGCGTTCCGATTGGTGAATGCAACCGTCGTCTGACCCTCCCCGTTCACTGAATAGGTAAGCGCATCCAGGCTGGAGACAAGGGCAAGCTGGACTGGAGCATCGATAACCACTCTTCCCTCCATCAGCGGCACACTGACGTTACCATCGGCCCAGTCGGTGTCGGTGAGGCCCGAAGGCAGGTCATCGGCTACCGAGTTCATCTTGCTCACGAAGTGGGGAGTCCCGTCGATGAGGTAGATCCCCGTTCCGTTGCTTGTCCCCCCGATCTCGGCAACCCGCACCGTTCCGAAGTCATCAAATCCTCCCGGCGTGAAGGTGAGCTCAATCGCAAAACCTCCGTCGACGTCCGGGTCGGGAACAAGATCCAGCGAGTCCCCGTGGGTTGCCGGAAAGTCGTACTGCGGTGTCTCAGTCGTCGTGACCACCGAGTCATTGGGGTCGATGACCACGATGTCCTCGAGATCCACCGGCCCGGCGCTGTAGCTGATGCTCTGGATCAGGTTGCTCGCGGTGGGCGGCAGGTGCGGAATGTAGATCACGCTGTCATTGAGAGCCATACTGGCCTCGGTCGCTGCTCCTCCGGCCGCTGCGTTGGCCGCTCCCTTTGGAATGGAGATGACCACCCGGCCTCCGCTGCTCATGCCTGTGACCGCAACTGTATACGTGTCACCTGCCCCGTTGACGCTGGCCACGAGGGGCCCCGCGTCGCTACTGGCCGAAAGGTCCACATCGCTCCCATCGAATCCGTTGACCGCTTCGCTGAAGACCACCTCGAAAAGAATGGGTGAATCACTGGTGGGAGCAGCCTGCCCGGCCGCGAGATCAATCGTGACGGTGGGACCTTCATTCACGAAAAAGGCCAGGTCATGCGATGTGGCCTTGGGGCCTCCGGGACCCGTGTTCCCACCGTCGTCGACCGTGAGCGAGATGACCGCATCTCCTCCCGTCACCGCATCGGCGGTATAGATTACTCCAGCTGCAAGGCTGGCGTTGAGGTCCACGAGTGTTCCCGTCAGCGTGAGGGTGCCCGTTCCGCTGCCGTCCGCGGCGGCAGGGCCGCCGGCCGTGAAGGCCAGGGGGGCCTGCCCCTCGCTCTGGAAGGTAACGGTCAGTTGCCCTTCGCCCGCATCGGCATCATCAATCTGAAGACCGTCGATGCTGCTACCGGTGCCAATGAAGGTGGCCGGCAGTGCGGTCGATCCGCCATCGGCCAGGACTTCTCCTCCAAGCGTCGCGGTGGGAGCACCGTTCCCCGCGATTCCACCAACAGTCAGGTCATCAACGATGATTCCGCTGCTCTCGGAGTCCACAAGACTGGTGTTGAGGCTGAAGAGGATGGCACTTACCTGGCTCGCAGCTCCTGCATAGGGGAGAATTCCACTCGTCGAGTCAACGGCTCCATCCATGGGCCAGCGGTCAATGGCGACGCGATAGCCACCAGCAGAAAGCAGGAGGATCAGGCGGCTCTGCTCCGTCTCTTCCTCTATGGAGCCGGTGTTATCAAAATCCGCGGCCTGACCCAGGGGAGTCAGCACCCCGGCCGAATCGACATGATGCAGTCGCTCGTTATTAGGACCGTTATTATTACCGCTCACGTAGAGTTCGAAGGACTTCTCTCCTGCATCATCGAGACCGATGATGCGCCAGCTCTTCACTTCGCTGGAGTTCTGCGTCCGCCGATTACCGAGATCCATCGAGATGAAGGCTGCATTATTCCCTGAGATATCCGCCGGAGCCGCCAGCCGAGCCTTGATGTCACCGGAACCCGGAACAGGACGGTCCAGCACCAGGGCCTCATCGACCTCGTCTCCCTTGGCATCATCGATCTCAAGATAGATCCCGGGCAGGTCTCCCGAGACGTTAGCTACCGGGACATCTTCCCAGGATCCCACCGCCGTACCAAGATTGGCAGCGAAAGGAGCATCCGTTCCTACCTTTGTTCCATTCGGAGTTCCCGGATCCCCAAAGGGGTCCACATTCTCGAAGTCCGCAAAGAAGAGAAGCGCTCCGG
>CAWWCX010000386.1:0-4167 GCA_963935445.1 uncultured Roseibacillus sp. | reverse complement strand
GCAGGTCACTCTGCCAAGACTTGACATTGTATCTCGCCCGGCCGCGGGTGCGGAGAGACGCATACAGTTCGTCGAGCGCACCGACACATTCCTGCAGCTCTGCCCTCGTCTTTCCGTCAACCCGGTAATCCACCTCGCCGAGCAGGCCATAGTCGGCGACATACCGGCCTGCCTGTAGCTGATAAATTGACATCCACTCCGCCTCTGGCCACGGCCCACCCGCCACAAGCTTCGCGAACATCCGGTCAGCTCGTTCCAAGTCACCCTGTTCCCAGGTCTTCAGTGCCATCGCAAGAAATACGGTTGCTCGAAAAGGATCACTCAGAACATCCGGCACACGCTCCTCCGGCACAAAACGCAGGTTCGTCAACAACTCCGCCGCCGACTGCAATCGACGACCCAGAACGGTCTCCGCGACCCGGCGCTCATTCACGAAATCAAAGAGGGCAGCGAGATGCTGGCGCGCATCGGAGCCCCTTCCGTCGAGAAAAGCGGCTACCGCCGCCTCAAATCCCGCCCAGGCCGCTGTCTCGGTGGGCGCCATCACCTCCTGCCAGACACTCAGGAACTGCCTCTCTGCCGCCACGAAATCGTTCTCCGCGAGGGCCTTCCTCGCCGCCTCGTAGTTTTCATTGATCCGTCTCGCAAGCTCCGGGTCGACTGTTGGATTGGTAGCCGGATCAAGTACCAGGCGAGGACCGTTCCTCGAATCACTATCCTCCGCATCGCCCCTGGCCAGCTTGAGGTAGAAATAGGATGCCATCAGCAGCGACACCACAAGAACCGCTGAAATCCCCACCAGCCACGCCTTGCGATGCCGATAGTCCCGCTCTCTGCGCTGCGCACGAATCTTCCCATCGACAGGCTGCCTGGCTCCCTTCGCGCGGAGAACGACCCGGGCCATCTCAAGCGAGATTCGAAAGTCCTCGTAATCCAGGAAACGGTCCGCGGGGTCATGGGCCATCGCCTGCTCCACCGTGCGGATCATTTCACTGGAGAGCCAGGGCGCCGCTTTCTTGAGAGGACGGACATCTGCCTTCGCCTCGCGAGCTGCCTGGTTGGTCACCTCCCTCAACTCGATCGGAGGGGTGCCTGCCAGGGCATGATACAGCGTTGCACCGAGAGCATAAATGTCCGCCCGGTGATCTTCCTCCTCATTTTCCAGAACCTCCGGAGCCACATAGATCGGTGTGGCCCAGATTTCTTCAGACCGAACCGCCTCACCCTCCGTCAGGAGGGAGAGGCCGAAGTCGACAATCTTCGCCGTGCCGTCCTCATCAATCAGGATGTTTCCGGGCTTGATGTCCCGGTGAATCAGCCCCTCCCTCTGTGCGGCCTGAAGGCCATCGACGACCTGAAGCGCCACCGCGAGCACCTCTCCCTCGGGAAGCGCTCCCTGCGCGGACATGCGCTCATCCAGACTGTTCCCCGGAACGAGCTCCATCGCGATGAAGCAACGCTCAAAGGCCCGCCCTACGGTGTAAACCTGCACCACGTTGGGGTGGCTCACGGTCGCCGTCAGGCGGGCCTCCCGCCTGAACTCTGCCTCCCTCTTCTGATCGGTGGAGAATTTCTCGTTCAACACCTTGACCGCGATGTCACGATCCAGAGTCGAGTCACGCGCCGCGAAGACCACGCTCATCCCACCAGAGGCAATTCTGCTCACAAGACGATAGGGCCCCAGCTCGGTCTTGACCCTGACCTCTTCGCTGCACGCCGGACAGCGCACGCGGGTATAGGGCCCCACGTCCGTCACGTCCATCTCCGCCGAGCAATTCGGGCAGGTGGCCAAGTGCTCACTCACGGGGTAAGGGTAGCCGGTTCGGGCCCGTGGTAGCAAGATACGCTTTGAGAGCGGCCTTTCAGTTCCTCCTTCCTCACCGGCGCTCGTTCAGGATTTTCACATTTAGAATTTAGACTTCGGGAAAACGAACCCTAGGCTGTCCCCGTGATCATCACCGTCCAGGAGGATCGGAGCGGACGACTCGACGTGTTTCTCACCGGGGAACTTACCGAACTCTCCCGCTCACGTATCCAAAGCCTCCTCAAGGATGGGCACATTCTCCTCAACGGAAAGCCGGCGCGGGCCAAGACCCCGGTCACACCAGGGGACTCTATCACGGTGGCACTTCCCGAACCCCGACCCACGGAGATCCTTCCCCAGGACATCCCCCTGCACATCCTCCACGAGGATGACGACCTGGCGGTCATCAACAAACCAGTTGGTCTTGTCGTCCATCCCGCACCCGGCAACCCCGATGGCACCCTCGTCAACGCTCTCCTCCACCACTGCCATGGAAAGCTGCCCGGGGTTGGTGGAGTCGAACGGCCCGGCATCGTCCACCGCCTCGACAAGGAGACCAGTGGCTGCATCGTGACGGCCAAGAGCGACCGTGCCCTGCAGTCACTCCTCGCCCAGTTTGCTGCCCGCGAGACGGACAAGCTCTACCTCGCAGTCACGCAGCGCTCACCTGTCCAGCCTTCCGGCTCCATCTTTACCCACATCGGCCGGCACCCTGTCAACCGGCAGAAGCAGGCCGTGCTCAATCCCGGGGCAGGCTCAGGGAAACCCGCCATCACCGACTACTATGTTCTGCACCGAAACAAGGAACCGTCCTGGGGCCTGATCCTCTGCCATCTCCATACCGGCCGGACCCACCAGATCCGGGTCCATATGAAACATCTTGGGTGCCCGCTGCTTGGCGATCCCGTCTATGGAAATCCCGGTCGGCAGGTTCTCGACACCGGACGCCTCATGCTGCATGCTTGGCGTCTGGGATTCACCCATCCCTCCACCGCCGAATTCAGAACGCACGAAGCCCCGGTGCCACCCGAGTTCGCGCCCTTCCTCCCTGAACCCCAGCTCCTCGAACGCATCCGCAACACATCCACGCAGGCCCTCCGCAACGCCCTGACCTCCGAATCCTGAATCCCCTCTGCCTTTTTACATGAACATCACCTTCCTCGACTCCTCCACTCTCACCCGCGGCGACATTGATTTCTCAGGATTCGACCAATTTGGCAACTTTACCCATCACGCGATCACCTCTCCTCATGAAGTGCTCGCCCGCTCTCATGGCCAGCAGGTCCTCGTCACCAACAAGGTCGTCCTTGACGCGAAAATCCTTGCCGAGCTCCCGGAACTCAAACTCATCCTCGTGGCCGCCACCGGTGTCAATGTCGTCGATCTCGCAGCCGCCCGGGCCCAAGGGGTCGTAGTCTGCAACGTTGCCGGCTACTCCACACCCAGCGTCGCCCAGCACGCGACGTCTCTCCTTCTGGCCCTGTGCACCAAAATCCACCTCCTCGCTGCGGAACACGCCGAGTGGCCGAAATCCCCTATTTTCACTCGCCTCGATCACCCAGTCACTGAACTGGCCGGGAAGACATGCGGCATCGTCGGCCTTGGAGCGATCGGGAGTGCCTTCGCGAAGATCGTGGAGTCCCTTGGCATGTCCGTGCAGGCACTCTCTCGGGAAGGGGCTCACAATCCTGGAACGACGCCCCGGGTCTCACGCAACGAGTTCTTCGCTACTTCGGATGTCATCTCCCTGCACTGCCCGCTCACGGACGACAACATGCACCTCATTAATTCCGAAACCCTCGCTCTCATGAAGCCCAGCGCATACCTTCTCAACGTCAGTCGCGGCCCCCTCGTCGATGACGAAGCCCTCGCCAACGCCCTGCGACAACAACGCCTGGCCGGCGCGGGACTGGATGTCCTCTCGGTGGAGCCTCCTCCAGCAGATCACCCCCTCCTCGCTCCCGACCTTGCCGCCAGCAACCTCATCATCACTCCCCACACCGCCTGGCTTTCCCTGGAGTCCCGGAAACGGCTCCTGGAGGGCGTCCTTGAGAACCTCCGGAACTGGCTTGCTTCCACCCCTTCCAACCAGGTCACCTGAGCAACCATGAACGAGACCCTGGAAATGTTGATGCCTGCGGTGGATCAGCAACTGAGTTCCCACGAGACTCCCTACGTTGCGGAAGCCTACCAGCGTCTCCTCACCGAACCGGAGATCGATGAAATGGAAGCCAGGAAAATGATCGCCCTCTGCCTTGCAGACGAATCGGAGCGCATGGTGCAGGAAGACCGGGGCTTCGACATTGCTCGCTATCAGAACCTGTCTCTTATACACATCTCCGAGCCCACGAGACCGTACTAGA
>CAWWCX010000385.1:0-4175 GCA_963935445.1 uncultured Roseibacillus sp. | reverse complement strand
TGCAGGCTCGGGAGTGGGAGCAGGCTCAGGAGCAGGCTCGGGAGCGGGAGCGGGAGCAGGCTCAGGCGCGGGAGCAGGCGCGGGAGCGGGCTCAGGCTCGGACGCAGGCGCAGAGCCTAGCTGCCTCAGCAATGCTTCGCTGCGCTCATCCGGGGCATTTCCGCCACCACCAAGGCCCGCCTCGGCCTCGGCTGGGGTCGCGGCCGGTTCAGCCGCCACAGCTTGTTGTGATTCCGTGATCCCCTCCTCGTAGTTCCGCTTGGCAATCAGGATCGACAAAACGAGAGCCAGAAGCAGAAATGCCGTTCCAAAGTATGCTGTTCCCTTCTGGAGCACACTGGTGGTCTGCGCCCCGAACATCTGGTCTGTCATTCCCGATCCGAAGGCCGCCCCGAGGCCCTCCTGCTTGGGACGCTGCATGAGCACCACGAGAATGAGCAGAAGGCTCACCACCACAAAGGCTACGAGCAGGAGGTTAATGATAATAGTCGTCATACCAGCCGGAAAACGAAGGGGCGGGACTATGGTGGCGCTTCCACAGCTTGTAAAGCAAGTTCCACCCGGGCTCCTGAGCCTCATTTAACCCACTTACTACCAGATATATGAGAACAGCAAAGGGGAGACAATTGACCGGAGAGAAGACCTCCCGAGGGTCATCACTCGCTTTTCCAATGTCGCTACGGCTACCCTGATCCACGGCTTCACCTTGAACCCACAGGCCCATGCCCCTCCGGGTGGTTTGGCCTGCTCAGAGGGCAGGAGGGCATGTTCCGGTGCCCTCCGACTCCAACACCAAAGACCCTCAAATCAGTCCCGCAACACGAAAACAAGGCCTCCTGAATGCACGAAACTGCGAGTTTCCATCAAAAAAAGTAGGATCTTTACCTGGTGGAAATATAAGGCTTCATTAGAGGAACTTCCGCCTCACCAAGAAGGTGTCTGAAACAAGCCCAAAAACGAGCCCCCGGGAATACCCGGCTGAGAGCTTCACCCGTGCCGGGATGTTCTGTCCCGACTGCAGTCGGGAATTGGGCGAACCGGCGGAGGTCTGCCCCACATGCTCGTTCTCCCTGCAGAAGTGCGAGCACTCCTTCCCGTTCGGCGCTCCCCCGCTCGAACTTGTCATTGATCCATCCAACCTGCTCCCATCCGGGATCGCCCAGGGACTGGACAAGGCCTATCGCAAACTTCGCAGGCGAATCCCGCAGGTTGACATCTCATTCTGCTTCGTCTGGCTCCAGCCCGGCGTATCGCTCGAGAGTTTTGCCTTCTGGCTGCACAACACCGCCCCCGATGCTGATAGTCAACGTGCCTGGCAACTCCTCGTGGTAGGGGACCGCACCTCTGGCCGTCTTACCATGACAAGCGGTTACGCACTGGAGCCCTTCCTCAAGACGAAACTCTGGGAGGCGGCCCTCCAGGAACTGGCGGCCTGCCTGAGCGACGAGCAATGGAAGGAGGGGCTAAACGGGTTTCTTATCGATACTCGCGATCTCCTGACCGCCGCGTGGTATGAGGCTGAAAAACGCCGCCCGCGAAACCACTCCACCCCGGCTCCCCATGGGCCTCAGGCTTCCTCCGGGAAAACCGTTCACGAATCAAGCAGGGCTCCGGCACAGAATCCGCGAGAGACTTCCCCCCTCCTCGCAGGGAAAGCCCCCTACGAAACCAGTGATGCGCAGGCGAAACCTGAGCCCGCCATCCAACCCTCCTGATACGACCATGAATATCAGGCCCCTGCTTTTATTCTCGTATGCCCTCCTTTTTCCCGCCCTCGCGGCCGGCCAGTCCATTGATTTCCCCAGTCCCCCTTCCGGACAGGTGCTCGACTCTGGCGGCTGGCTCGGTGCAGAGCGCAAGACACGGTTGGAAAACGAGCTCAATCGCCACCGCACCGCTCACGGCCTCGATGTCCTCGTCATTCTCTGGGATCGCGGTTTTCCTCCCGGCCTCACCATGGAAGAGCTGGCCCACCGGGTGGGGGAAACGTGGACTCGCGAAAGTGACTGGATCGTTGTCCTCCACGTGCCCGACTCACTCCTCCGGCCCACCGCGGTCTTCGGAGGCAAGGGCCAGGACCGCTATGAGGCGGAGGAAGCCGGCCTTGCCCTTTCCAACGCCCTCGCGCGCGGAATGAAGGAACGTGGAGTCCGTGCACAGGTGGAAGCCCTCGGACTCGAGCTCGCAGAAGAATTGGTTTTCCTGAAGAATCGCACCGCCTACGAACGCGAACAGATCGTCTCCATCCACGACCAGCAGCGGCGCAACCGGGCAGAGAATCAACAGTCGATGATCTTCCGGGGGGTTCTCGCCACTCTCCTTGCCCTCCTCGCCGTGGGCGTTGTCGCCGTAGTCTACCTCCTCAAGCGCCGACCCGGCGATCTCCACTTTCCTGAGACCCGCTGGCGCCGCCGACTCGGAGCGCCCTGGAGTGGCGGCGGACAGATCGTCGTGTCCCTTCCCCCGCGTGCCTCATGATCCGGCACCAGGCACAACCGCTCCTCGCCGCTGCCTGCCTCCTCGGCCTGGCCGGTTGCGGCGGAAAGCAGGAAGAGGGGGACCGGACCAGCCCGCCCGCGGAACCGGGGGCGGCCTACTTCTCACCGCGTCCCGGAGAAGTCTGGAAATACAGAGTTCAAAAGGAAATCCCCATTGGATTGCGCCTTGCCAAGAACGATGCCGCCCGGCGCCCGCAGCGCACCGACAACGCGCACCTCATTACCTTCGAGCAAGTGCGCACCTGCACCGGGACTCGCGTTCTTGAGAACACGGACAAGTCCCTGACGGGAATCTCCATTTCTGAAAACGGCAAGAAGCTGGGTGAAGAGCTCTATCAGATCGGACCGGAGGGCCTGCTGAGCTGGGGATGGGTCCCAGCGAACGTGAAGGATAAAGATGTCAAGCTCCTGCCCGAGGGTGTCCCCATCGCCACATCCGGCATGCAACCCGGGGAGAGCTGGGAATGCGTGGGAACCAACGGGGACAACCCATTTCTCTTCCGTGTGATCGAGCAGGGCAGGGTGACGGTTCCCGCCGGCACCTTCCACGCCTCTCGTATTCAGATCACCAGTGAAAAAATCTCCCCCCACCCGGTGACTGGAAAAGATCACGTCACCTATCTCAAGCGTAGCCTCTGGTTTGCGGAGGAGGTCGGAGTGATCAAGGAGGAGATCGTATACTACGGTGAGCAAAACGTTCGCGTGAAACAGCGCTCGGAGCTTGTGCACTGGACCACTCCTTCCAGCGAAACCAACCCTGAGGCAGCCATGGTGAACACCACGGGGGAACCGTTCCCGCTCCCGGACGAGCACAGGCAGGAGCAATAACCTCCCGGAGAAATCGAGGCCTGTTCCCTGGAATCCGCTGGGCCGAAAATCCGGAAGCCCCGGACCGGGATCAATGCTCCCCCGGGCAGGCAATCAGCGGGCCTTCACCCACTCGCCCTGATCACGTTGTTGTTTTCATCAAGCAGGAGTTTGCGCGCCTCTATTTGTTGCTCACTCTGCCCAAAAGCCATGATGGTAACCCTCTCTCCTTTCCCGATGAGATGCGCCGCTCCTCCATTAATGATGATTCTGCCCGTTCCGGGGGCCCCGACCTGCACATAGGTTTCCAAGCGGGCACCCGTCGTGATCGACGCCACGAGAACCTTCTCACCCGGCCACAACCGGGCCTCTTCTACCAGGTCTCCCGGTATTTCTATACTTCCCTCATACTCGACCGAGGCCTCGCTGATCATGGCCCGATGAAGCTTCGATATGAGCACCTGCCGCAACATGGCGGGAAGGAAACGGCCTCTGCCCCCCGCGTCAAGAAGCGAAAATCCGCGTGCATACACCCCCGTTTTGAAGCACTGTGCGTCCTCCCCCGCGAGAAATGAACCCAAGCATAGCCCTGATTCCCGCGATTCTGCTTCCCTTTTCCCTCCTCGCAGAGGAAGCCACAGCGCCCGCGCCCCCCTCCAAACAGGTTGTTCTCAAGGCCCTGCAATGGATGCAGTCCAGCCAGCCACAGCGCCGCCAGGCCGCCTACCGCAGCGTGCACCTGCTGGGCAAGGAAGCGATCCCCTCGTTCCGCAAGGCTCTCCAAAAAGCCCGCCAATACCACGAACGGCGCCTCGCCGATGTCCTGAGCGGCCGGAATCGCGGGGGCAACCCCTACAGCGAGCTGGTCGA
>CAWWCX010000384.1:0-4177 GCA_963935445.1 uncultured Roseibacillus sp. | reverse complement strand
CACCCGGACTGGCTACTCCCCGATGCAGTAGACGAACTTCCCGGAACGCAGGTACATCGCCTCCCTGGACAGGGCCGGGGTAGCGCTGAAGTCGGAGCGGTCGTCAAACAGGTTCTGCGCGATCTGCTTCATCTGGGGATTGGCCTCGAAGACGAACGTCCCGTTGTGCCGGCTGACCGCATACAGCCTGTTGCCAACCCGCACCATGGAGGCATAGAAACTGAAGCGTCTCGAGCGGGTCAGTCCCTCCACCGTCTTTTTGGAAACCACTTTCCCAGTCGCGGTCTCCATACAGACGGCTTCCGCGGAATCATTCACCCAGTAGAGGTGGTCCTCATAGGCCAATGGAGTGGGCACGTAGGTAGTCACCTTGCTGTCCCACCGCAGGTTGTCGGTCACATCTCCCTTCCCTCCCCGCTTCAGCCCGATGCTCATTTTGCGAGGATAGCCCCCAAAGGCACAGATCATGTCCTCCGTGATCACGACGCAGGGAGAAACATTGCCGGGCACCTCTGTCCGGGCCAACCACCGGCGCGTTCCTGTGGCAGGATCGAGTGCGAACAGCTCGTGGGGCACGGAAAGAATCATCTCGTCACGACCGCCCAGACCCACCGTAAACTGCGGTGTGGCAAAGGCCAGCTCCAGCCCCTCCGATCCATAGCGCCACTTTTCCTCGCTGCTCACCTTATCGAAGGCAATAAGGCAGCGGGCTTCATCGGCTGCGTTCACAATCACGAGATTCTTGTAGAGGACCGGGCTCGCGGCGGATCCCCAGCGGCGGTTGCTCGACTTGTTTCCCACCGCCCTGGTCCAGAGTTTATCTCCCTCCAGGGTAAAGGCGTGCAGACCCGACTTTCCCGCGAAGACATAGACCCGTTCCCCATCGGTCACCGGCGTGCTGCTCGCGTATCCATGCTCCATCAGATAGCCCCGGTAGGGATCTTCCGGATTGCTGACCTCGAGCGACCTGCTCCAGAGAATCCTGCCATTGCTCCGATCGAGGCACAGCAACCGGCGACCGAGTTCCTTCGGATCGCCCGCCGCTTCCTTGTCCGTGCCGTACCCGGTGTAACAGGTCACGAAGATCCGGTCCCCGGTAAAGATCGGACTGGAGGACCCGGGTCCCGGAATGGACGTCTTCCACTTCAAATTCCTCGACTCACTCCACTCTACCGGAATCTTGGCGCCTTCCGGTGCGGTGGCGGCGCCTCCCGGACCACGAAACTGGGGCCATGATTCGGTCGCAGGCAGGACTCCGGTGTAAAATCCAACAATCAGCAGGAATGGCAGCAGCTTCACGGGGGGCTACTTAGCATGGCAAAGGAGATTGTCACCGCTTTCCGCCTTCGACCATTCCTCACCGGCTCCCAAGCTTGACCCGATATCATTTCCGGGAGTTCATTCCGAGGTGCGATCCCTGCTCTACCCGTTCGTTCTTCTCGCGTTCTGTGTATTCGTCAGCACGCCAGCTTTCCAATCACGGGGAGCAGAGGACACCGTGGAAGAGAACGCTCAGCCCCGCCGCATCGAAGTTCTGTTCCTCGGAAGCAAAAACCTCTTCAACCACGATCCACCCACCCGCTTCCGCGTTCTTCGAAAGGCCCTCGGGCCCAGGGCCATCAACATCACCTACGCGGACAATGTGGATGCCCTTACCGAGGAGAACCTCTCGCAATACGACGTTCTCCTCATTTTTGCCAACCTCTACACGATCGATGTCCAAACCCAGGGCGAGGCCCTGCTGAACTTCGCTCGCAAGGGCGGGGGCTGCGTTCTCCTCCATTGCGCGGCCGCCTGCTTCCGCGACTCCACGTTCGACGAATACGTCAACCTGCTCGGGGCCCAGTTCGAATCCCACGGCAAAGGCGTCTTCCGGGCACGCATCGTCAATAAAGACCACCCCGTCATGAAGGGGTGGAAGGGGTTCGAGTGCTGGGACGAGACCTACAAACACAAACGCCACGGCAAGGACCGGATCATTCTTCAAAAACGCGACGAGGAACCCTGGACCTGGGTCAAGACCTATGGCGAGGGCCGGGTCTTCTACACGGCCAGCGGCCACGACCACCGCTGCTGGGACCTCCCCGAGTATCACGACCTCCTCCACCGCGCGATTCGCTGGACGGCCAAGGATGACACCGTGAGCTGGCTGGCTCCCGGGGATCTCCCCGTGCTTCGGCACCGCCCGGCCGCGGCGCCCAGGGACCCAGACAACCCGGTTGGCCCTCTCAACGAGATCCAGGATCCACTTTCGCCACAGGATTCACTCAAACTAGCCCAGCTTCCCCCGGGGTTCGATATCCAGCTTTTTGCTGCAGAGCCGATGGTCATCAATCCCATCGCGATCAACTGGGACGAGCGTGGACGGCTCTGGGTGGTGGAGGCCTACGACTATCCCCACAAGATCGGGACCGAAGACCCGCAGGACCGGATCAAGATCCTCGAGGACCGCGATCACGATGGCCGCGCTGATCACGCAACCGTGTTTGCTGAGGGCCTCAACATCTGCACCTCGGTCCTGCCGGTGCCGGGGGGAGCCATCGCCACAGACGGCCCCAACATGGTTTATCTTGAGGATGAAGACGGCGATGGGACAGCAGACCGGAAGGAGGTTCTCTGGTCGGGCATCGGCCTGCGTGACACCCACGCCTGCGTCTCCAACCTCCGGCACGGGTTCGACGGATGGATCTACGCCACGGTGGGATACAGCGGGCTCGACGTGAAGATCAACGGATCCCGGCACAAGTCCTCGCAGGCCGTTTTTCGATTCCTCCCCGACGGATCGGCCTTCGAGATCGTACAACATACCAGCAACAACACCTGGGGCCTGGGCTTTACCGAGGAGGGCGATCTCGTCGGTTCCACCGCCAACGGCAATGCCAGCTGGTATCTCTCCACCCCCAACCGGTACTTTGAGTCACTTGGGCGCAAGGGACAGCAGGTCGCGCGGGCAGACCGGCAGGAGCTGCTCGCCCCCATCACCACGGACTACTTCCAGAACAGCCCCAAGGAACAGCACTCCTCCGCGGCCGGGCACGCTGTCTATACCAGCCGCCGCTTCCCACAGAGCTGGTGGAACAAGCGCGTGCTGATCTGCGAACCGCCCATGCATCTCATCACCGCGCCCCGGATCACCCGCCGGGGAGACCGGTTCGAGACCACGGGTTTCGAGCACAATCTCTACGCCTCAGCCGATGCCTGGTCGGCTCCAGTTGCCGCGGAGGTGGGACCGGACGGGGCAGTCTGGATGGCCGATTGGTACAATCCGATCTGCAACCACAACCCCTACCGCGGACACTTCAAGCGCGGACCGGGAAATGCCTTGCGCTCCGATGACCGCGATCGCGCCCACGGCCGCATTTACCGGATTTTCCCGAAAGGAACCGGGAATGATCCCTACCCCGACCTGAGCTCAACGAGCGGCGCGCTCAAGGCACTGGAGCACGACAACCTCTTCTGGCGCCTCACCGCCCAGCGGCTCCTCGCGGAGACGCTCGATGGCCAAGCGCTCCTGAGCGCTGCCGCAAAGGCCACGGGATCCCGCTCTCGCTTTCATCTCATCGCAGCCTCTGCCAACGGCAGCCTTGACGCCGTCCAAACTGCCGCCATCGCTCACCGTCTCGGATTCGAAAACGCCGATGAGCAGCAGCGGAAGCCTGATCTCGCTGAGATCTTACCCGGCTCTTTCGCACTCAACCTGAAGCGCCTGCAGGATCCGGGACGCGCCCCGCTCGACCGGAAGGCCGCCGCGCTCCGCCTGGTGGAGGCCCCACCGGACCCCCGGATCGGGGAGCACCTCCTGCGACTTGTCACCTCGGACCCCGGCCTTTCCCGCCACGAGCACCTCGCCGATGCCGTCCGGCTGGCGGCCATCCGGCATCCGGAGGGGTTCCTCCGCGCCTTGCTCGAGAACAACGGTCACTACAAGATCGAAGGTTACCTGAACGAGATTGTGAGAGACACCCTTCAGCGGATCTCCCAAAACCCCGATGTGATTTCCCAGGGCCTCCGCCTCCTCGCACACAGGTCAGATACCGAATTGGCCCAACGACTGGCCAAGGCCGCTGCTGCAAGCCCACCTCCCGCCCCGGCCAACCTCTCTGCAAGGGCCAAACGCGGTGAGCAGGTCTACCTCTGTCTCTTATACACATCTGACGCTGCCGACGATATGCAGTGT
>CAWWCX010000383.1:0-4202 GCA_963935445.1 uncultured Roseibacillus sp. | reverse complement strand
CATGATTCAGCTGGTCTGACCGCGTGCTGCCCAGAACGTGCGGTAGCGGAGTGCTACTGGTTTCGTGCTTCGATTGCCAGTCTGCATTTTGCGGAGGGATGCAGTGTATCAGATCCGTCCGTGCGAGGCGAGGGCTGGTAGTTCCAATCCTGAGGAGGGTGTGCTCACTCCCCGAAAAGATCCATCTGGGGAGAGCTCGCTTCCGGAAAGGTCTCTTCCCGCGAGGCTTTCTGCCGCTTCGACGTATTCGAGGAATCCGGTCGGGCAGCCGATAACTCGAGGTGGGAGAGGATTTCCTTGGCGCGATTGATGATGGGGCGGGGAAGGCCGGCCAGTTTGGCGACCTGGATGCCGTAGCTCTTGTCGGCGGGCCCCGGGAGAATCTTGCGCAGGAAGATGATGTCATCGTTCCACTCCCGGACAGCCACATTGTGGTTCTCCACGGCGGTCTTGGTGTTGGCGAGGTCGCAGAGCTCGTGGTAGTGGGTCGCGAAGAGGGTTCGGCACGCGATTTCGTCGTGCAGGTGCTCGGCCACCGACCAGGCGATGGAGAGGCCGTCGAACGTTGCGGTGCCGCGTCCGATTTCGTCGAGGATGACCAGACTGTGGTCAGTGGCGTTATTGACGATCAGGGAGGTTTCGTTCATCTCCACCATGAATGTGGATTGCCCCCGGGCGAGATCGTCGCTGGCGCCCACCCGGCAGAAGATCCGGTCCACGAGGCCGATGCGGGCCGACTCGGCGGGAACGTAGGCCCCGATCTGGGCCATCAGGACGATGAGAGCGACCTGCCGGATGTAGGTGGATTTCCCCGCCATGTTCGGTCCTGTGAGGATGAGGAGGCGGGAGCTGTCGTGCTTCAGGCTGGAGTTGTTGGGAACGAATTTCTCCTCGACGAGGGTTTGCTCGAGCACGGGGTGTCGGCCGCTCACGATCTCCAGGTCGCGAGAGTCGTCAAGCACGGGGCGGGTGTGCTGGTAGAGTTGGGCGGTTTCCGCCAGGCCGAGCAGCACGTCAAGGGTGGCGAGAGCATTGGCGCATTGCTGGAGGGCATCGAGGTGGCCGGTGATTTCACCACGCAGTTTCAGGAATTCCTCGTATTCGAGTTGCTTGGCCCGCTCGTCGGCTCCGAGGACCTTGCCCTCCACGTCCTTCAAGCCGGGCGTGATATAGCGCTCAGCGTTGGCCATGGTCTGCTTGCGCTGATAATCCTCGGGGACCTTGGACAGGTTGGCCTTGGTGACCTCGATGAAGTATCCGAAGACGTTGTTGAACTTGATCTTGAGCGAGTCGATCCCGGTTCGTTCCCGTTCGCTCTGCTGCATCTGGGCGATCCATTCCTTGCCGTCGCGGGAGGCGGAGCGGAGTTCGTCCAGCTCGCTGCTGAACTCGTCGCGAATGAGTCCGCCGTCCTTGGGAGAGACGGGGGGCTCGTCGACGAGGGCGTTCCCGAGCAGGGCAACGAGTTGCGGGAATTCGTGCAGCTCGTCGAGGATCTGTGTTTTCAGCGCTCCGGTTTCAGATTCCGGCGAGGGAAGTGCTTCGAGGTCGGCACGAAGGGCTGGAATCTGGAGGAGGGAAGTCTGCAGGGCCTGCAGGTCGCGGGGGTTGCCGGACCCTTGTGCGAGGCGGCTGGTGCAGCGCTCGATATCTCGAATGTTCTTCAGGCTCTCGCGGCACTTGGTGAGGAGGAAGTTCTCCGCAAGGAAGGATTCGATGAGATCGTGCCGCGCCTTCAGGGTCCGGGCGTCAGAAATCGGATGCAGGATCCAGTCCCGGAGTTTGCGGGCACCCATCGGGGTCGCAGTGCGGTCGAGCACACCGAGCAGGGTGTGCTGGCGGCCGGACCGTGACTCGACCAGGTCGAGATTCTGCTGGGAGGCGGTGTCGATGGCCACCTGTTCGCCAACCTGGCGCACGGCCAGGCCACGCAGGTGGTCGCAAGAGCGCCGAAGCTGGCAGGAGAGATAGTGCAGGACCGCTCCAGCTGCACCGAGGGCGGCGTGCATTTCTGCGCAGCCGAAGCCGTCGAGGGATTGGACCTTGAAATGATCCCGGAGAGTATGAACGGCCTGGTCGAGGAGAAAGGTGTAGCCATCGTAGGGCAAACAGTGCGGTAGTCCTCCGAGGGCCTGCAGCTGCTCGTCCGAGATAAGAAGCTCGGAGGGTGCGAGGCGATTGAGTTCGTCCTCGAGCTGCTGCTGGTCGGGAAACTCTGCTACGGTAAACTCCCCGGTTGAGTGATCGACAACTGCGAGGCCAAAAGAGTTCCGGTGTTCGTAGACTGCGGCGAGATAATTGTGGCGGCGGTCATCGAGCAGAGAGAGGTTGTCAATTGTGCCCGCGGAGACGATCTGTGAGATTTCGCGGTCCACGATTTTCCCGGGGACGGGTTCCGAGGTTTGTTCGCCGATCGCGACCCGCCTGCCCTGCTTGATGAGCTTTGCGATATAGTTTTCGGCGGCGTGATGGGGGACGCCGCACATGGGGACGCCTCCCCTCTTGGTCAGGGCGACATTCAGCAGTCCGGCGGCCTCCGTCGCATCCTCGAAGAACATTTCGTAGAAGTCTCCCAGACGGAAGAAGAGCAGGACGTCGTCGGGCAGCGAGCGGCGCATGGCCTGATACTGCGCCATCATGGGGGTGAGCTTGCCTTCCTTGGAGCTGGCCACGAAGGGAGTTATTACCTGCGAACCGCGGTGATTGAACGCGAAAGTTATTCACAGGCCTGTTTGACAGGCAGCAGGTCCGGGGATGAGGGCGCGATCCGTGGGGTGATCCCGCATTTGTGATTGTTGTGCGCGGGTGCTACGTTGCCGCGTCATCGATGATGGGAACGCACTGCATGCTCCTCGCCGCCCTGGTCCTGTGCCTGACGCATGATGCCGCGGCACGGGAGCCATGGGACCAGGCCAGAGCCAAGGAAATGGTGACGAGGGTGCTGGAAGTGGAGAAGGACGGGAAACTCCCCTGGAACGCCATCCCGTGGCGGATTCACGTGGCCAATGCGATGAAGGAAGCCCAGAGCACGGGCAAGCCGCTCTTTGTCTTCTTCTTTGTACCCCAGGCGGGTCCGCCTCGTGAGGCCTGCGGATTGGAGGGGCGCCTCCTGCGAACGTATTCTCTGGCCGACGCCAAGGTTGTGGGGCTGGTGAAGGCGCACTGTGTGCCGGTCAAGGTCCCCCTCAAGAAAGGGCAGGACTTTCCCCTCGACTGGCCTGCACTCAGGAAATGGGCCACAGCCTTCAGGTTCTCCAACGGACGTGGATTTACCGGGTGCTCGTTGGTGAGCTCGGACCTTGCTGTTGAATATGGCAATAGCGGGTCAGCTCGGATTTCGGAGATTCTGGAAGCGCCTGCTTTCAGCCCCGGACAGGTGCATGGCATGCTGGTGCGTGGGATGGAGCGGTTGACCGAGGAGCGCTCCCTGAGGGTGGAGCGCCGGATCAGCGACTTCGAGCGCCAGCGTGAGGTCTCCCGGTTTCGCACGGGCGTGACCCGGGCCGTGCAGATGGAGAGCAAGAGGAAGCTTCCTCCCAGCGGCTACTCCCTGGAGCAGGCTCTCGAGCTCTACCGCATGGCCGGGACTGTCCCGGGGAAGTAGACCCTGATCTCTCGGGTCAGGGCATTCTGTGAAGGGGGCGGTCATGAGAAATTGACAGATGCGGTGACCTTCGCAAGTAGTGGGGGCGTTATGAAGAGAGAGTCATTGCATAAGCTGATCGCCCTGGGCGCGGCGGTTGGAGTTCTCGGGGTGGCCCCGGTTTCCCCGGCTGCGGAGGATGAAAAGAGCGATAAGAAGATTGCGCCCAAGGACATGGCTGAGGCCATGGATTATATGAGTGGATCCCTGAAGGGATTGCGACGCCTCCGGCGCGACCCCGATCGCTGGAAGAAAAGTGCGGCCCTCGTGGCGGAAGGTTCGCAGTATGTGATTGCGGCCATGAAAATGGTGCCGTCGGAAATCCAGAAGCTCCCCGAAGGACCGGACAAGATCAAGGCACTCGCTGATTCCCGGCGCCTGATGGGTTTGACGCTGGCGGGCTATGCGGAGCTTGAGCTCGCCTTTCTGGCTGAGGACGAGGACAAGGTCGACGATGCCCTCGATAAACTCAAGGAGCTCAAGGCGGAGTCCCACGAGAAGTACAACCGGGGGGACGAGTAGGAAGGCTCTTCCTGAACAATGGGAAAGGCGCGGTGGG
>CAWWCX010000382.1:0-4207 GCA_963935445.1 uncultured Roseibacillus sp. | reverse complement strand
CTAGTACGGTCTCGTGGGCTCGGAGATGTGTATAAGAGACAGGCATAGCATTGTGAAAGCCAACCCGTGATTCCCATTCCCCCGGGAACCGCATCCAGTTCGGTGAGCGAAAAGCCCTCCTCGGTCAGAAGGAGGTCCGGACGAATCACCCGGGGCACAACCTCCCTCAAGGCGTCGGAGCGCTGCACGTCGATCAGCCAGGAAGGCTTGCCCGCATCAAGAAGATCAGCAATCCAACCCGGCAGCGTCCCCTTCACGCTACGCCGGTAGATCCGGTCGGAGACCTGCTGAAACCTGGCCAGGGGGTGCCCCAGCTTCTCCAGCTGCGCCACTTCCGGTCTTGAGAGCCGCAGCGGCTCGGGGGAAAACAGCCAGTCACGCCCTTCCCGGAACCCAACCTTGCCCGCCTCGGCCCTCAGCTCTTTGAAGTCAACCGCCATCCCGGGCAATCAGATCGAACCCCTGCCGGAAGTTCAAACAGGAAACCGACCGTGGGAGGCGAAGTTCACGAAACCCGCACCCCGGGTCCGGCCTTCTCAGCTGAGGCCTCGCAGCACCTCCCGGATAAGATCTTCCGCCGCCATCTCCCGGTTCTGATCCAGGGCAGCCTTGATTCCCCTGCGGGCATCGACCTGCTTGAAGCCAAGGGCCAGCAAGGCAAGCTCGGCATCACAGGCGGCGGCACCCCCTCCGTCCCCGTCCCCGGCCTGCCAGGTCTCGGTCACTCCCACCTTGTCCTTCAGCTCCAGGACAATCCGTTCTGCAGTCTTCTTCCCCAGTCCCTTGATGGCGGAGAGGCCCTTTACGTCGCTCTCCACCACGGCCTGCTTGAAGCGCTCCACCGGCATCCCACTCAGGACCGCCATCGCAATTGCCGGACCAATCCCGCTGACCCGCTCCACAAGAAGAAGGAAGATGTCCCGCTCCTCGGAGGTGGAAAACCCATAGAGGGTGTGTGCATTCTCCCTTACGTGGAGATGAGTGAGAAGGGTGACCTCCATCCCCTCCCGCGGATTGAGCCGGTCAAAAGACGAAATAGGTACAAGCACCTGATAACCAACCCCTCCTGCATCCACCACCAATCGATTTGGGAGGGCCTCAACCACCTCACCTCGCAAGCGCGCGATCATTTAGGAATCCTTAATCAAATAGCCTGCGGTCTCCAAGCCTCAATTCCTTTCGCCTGACGGCTCCACTTGTGTTAAGTTTTAAGCTTTTCAAACATTTTACTTGTAGAGAAAATGAAAAAAATATGAACTGATACCTTTTTGGGGTCGCATTTGTTCCAAATTGCTGCTACCCTGACCGCGCTATGGCTACCACGAAAAGAACTCGCTTCTCACGTCGACTCCCTGATCACGTCACCGACGAACTGGTGAACGTGCTCGGCGCGGACGAGAAGTTCTTCGGATTCAACGACCTTTTTGAGCTCGTCTACGATCGGCTGAAGGAGCGCAACGCAGTGAGCGGAGGAGAAGAGATGCTTCGCCTCCGCGCCTACGAAAAGCTGCAAAACCTTGTCACCCGCGGCCTCGTTGAGAAGAGCGGTAAGGAATACAAGGGCCTTGAGCGGATCGAGGAGGCTCACAGCGACAACATCGCTGCTCAACAGCAGGCGTGAGTTCGTAAAATCACCAAATTCGTGCTGGAGATTCCGGCACCCTGCCTTTTAAAAAAACCTGCGCCGCGACCCGGCGCAGGTTTGTTTTTTCTCGTCACTCATGCTCTCCGATTATCTCCCCGTCCTGATGCAGGTCCTGATCGCGATTGGATTTGCCGCCTCCATGCTGATCGCGAGTGTGATTTTTGGGAAACTCGGGCGGCGGTCCCGTGTGAAGGATGACCCTTACGAGTGCGGCATGCTTCCGGTCGGGGAGGGAGCCCCGCGCTTCAGCGTGAAGTTCTACCTCGTGGCCATGCTCTTCGTGATTTTTGATATCGAGGTTGTCTTCATGTATCCTTGGGCAGTGCAATTCAAGGAACTCATTGCCACCAATGCGATGGCTCTCCTCTCCATGGCCTGCTTTGTCGCGGTCCTGGGAGTGGCCTACCTCTACGTCCTCAAAAAGGGCGCACTGACATGGAAGGCCTGAAATGATCGCCCACATTCTCTTCTACAAGCTCCGTCGCGATGTGGATGAGAAGCGTCTTGAGGAAATGGTGCGCTCCACCCGCAGCATTCTCCTCAAGATCCCCGAGATTCTCCAGGTGGACTCGGGCCGGAATGTGGGACAGGCCTCCGAGTGGCCCTTCTTCGTTTCCTTCGGGGTCGAGAATCTGGACAAGCTGACCATGGTGAAAGAGGATGTCCTCTACCTGCGCTTTCTGCGGGACGTGATCGAACCGAATACGGACGCAGAGGAGGCCTTCAGCTTCGAAACGGATCCCTCCAAGGATCTTCGCTACTCGTAGCCCCTCCCCACCCGGCAGGCGCCTTTCAGGGCTGCCACGCAGGCCTCAATCTCCTCTTCTGCAATCGCAAAGGGAGGAGTCAGGCTGAGCACCTCACCTCGCTGCCCTGCAGGCAGGAGGAAGTATCCTTTCTGTAACATCTCCTTCATGAGATGCGCGGGCATCGCTTCATTTTCGAACTGAAGACCCCACATCGCACCCCGTCCCCGGATATCCACCACTCCGGCGAGTTCGGCAGCCCTCACCCGGTCCGGAAGCTTCCGGGCCAGGGACTCCACCGCTTCCGCCGTCCTCTCCTCCTGATGCATCTTGAGTGCCTCCAACGCCATCGCGCAACCCACCGGATGCCCCAGGAAGGTGCTGGTGTGCAACGCTTCGCCACGGGACTCCGGCCAGGCATCCATCACCAGTGTCTTGCCCACACAGGCCGAGATGGGAAAGCCTCCACTCATGGCCTTGCCCAGGCAGATGAGATCCGGAATCACCGAGTCATGCTCGCAGGCAAACAGGGCGCCAGAGCGATTGAACCCTGTGAAGATCTCATCAAAAACGAGCAGCACCCCCTCGTTATCACACCAGTCCCGCAGGAGCTGGAGAAAGCCTTCCGGAGGAACAACGATTCCTCCCCGGCCCTGAATGGGCTCCACCACCACGGCGCTCACCTCCGCGGCATCCACCTGCTCAAGCCGGTCACACAGCGGCTGCAACTCATCGAGAGTTCTGGGATAGGGGAGAAAGGTTGTCAGTTCCCCCGCAAGTTGACTCTCAAAGGGCTGGCGGAACTTCCCGAATCCTCCCGGAAGAAGCGCTCCATATCCCAGTCCATGGTAGCCACCTTCGAAAGCGAGAACCTCTCGACGCCCGGTCGCCAGATGCGCTGTTTTGAGCGCCGTCTCCACTGCCTCGAATCCCGAACTGGAAAGCACCACCTTGCCTGCCCCCGCTCCCCAACGCTCATAGGTCATGGCGGAGAGTTGCCTGCACAAATCGACCTTGAGCGCGGTGGGGTGCACGTCCCCCATTCCATGGAGAAGCTGGAACGCCTGTCGACTCACAACCTCAACCAGCTCCGGGGGATTGTGTCCCAACCCTGCCACCGCAAAGGCACTGGTAAGGTCAAGGAACCGGTTGCCATCCGCGTCCCAGACGTTCACCCCCTCTGCCCGCTCCCAGAAGACCGGCCAGTCCCCGGCTACACAGGTGACGTTGTGCGACTCGTAGCGGCGCAATTCGCGGGCCAACCGAAGCGACGCCGGCCCGGGGATCTCGGTCAGGACTTCGGGAAGCACGACATCAGGACGCTAGCATGAGGGCAACCGCGACCAAGGCGGAACTTGTTAGAGCAGCGAGCGCTACTCCGCCCAGGGCCAGGTCCGCCCTGTTCGCACGTGGACGGCGGGCCGAACGGGACTTCGGAAAAACAACACCGGCATAGAGCACTCCTGCCATGAGTCCCCCGGCATGCGCAAAGTTATCGATGAAACGATAACCGACGAATCCGATCAGGAACGTGACGAGCAAGGCCGCCGCCAGCCGGCGCCGGGTCGAATGCGGAACGAGCCGCGCATGAAGTGTTTCGAACACAAGCAGGAATCCCAACAACCCCATCACCCCACCGGAGGCCCCGAGAGAGGGGTGTTCAGGCATGAACTGCGCACTGGTGACTCCTCCCACGACCATTGAAATGAGGAAAACCAGGGCAAGATGCGGCCAGCTTGCGAGGGCTTCCACACGCCTCCCGATATACCACAGGCCTGCTGCGTTGAGAGCCCAGTGCAGGGCGTGACCATGCAGG
>CAWWCX010000381.1:0-4227 GCA_963935445.1 uncultured Roseibacillus sp. | reverse complement strand
TCTAGTACGGTCTCGTGGGCTCGGAGATGTGTATAAGAGACAGGTCTTGGCAGAGTGACCTGCGGGGACGGTTGAGATACCTGCGGAACCGCAAGGAAGTAAGCGCCTGGCTGCAGTTACGGGAGGAGGTGGCGTCCGGGTATTTTCTCGAGGCTCGTTTTGCGGAGGGCGCGGAGGTCCTGCGGAGGATTGAGCTGAAGGACGAGTTGGAGCGGAGCCAGCGGGCCGCTCTTCTTCTCCTGTCCGGGGAGGCGGCCGGTTTCATCAACGAATTGTCTGCAGTGCTTCGTCCGGGAGCCGACGGCCTGGAGCTGAAAACCCGCGATGGTGCGACTTATACGCGGGTCATCGGTTCGGAACCGGGTGGACTCAGGGTTGAGGGTGAAGGGGCGGCTCGCGCGCTGGGGTGGAAGGATTTTGAACCGCTTTCCATGCTGGGAATTCATCGCAAGCTGCTGGAGGCATCAACCTCCGACGAGGAGAAAGCCGGTCGCCTTCTGCAGGCGATTGCCTTTGCCTGGCTGAATGGCTTGAAGGGCGAAGCGAGTGGGATAGCGCAGGAATTAATAGCTCTGAAGCCGGATTTTCAGGTGCAATGGGAGGTCATTCTGGAGGACCTTGGACCGGCCAGCTCGGCCCTCCCCGCGACCGGCAATGATTGACAAGGTGCAATTTGCGACGATGGTCCGCCCCGATGTCTGAAGAAGAGAAGAAGAATCCGGGTTCCCCGGGACCGGAGGAGCTCCAGCGAAGCCTGCAGGAGTTCTTCGGGAAGATGGGTAACGTCCAATGGATGATGCCGGGAATGGGCACGCCGGATGAAGAGGAGGAAGAGCCGGAGGCTCCGGATATCCGGCCTGCGGACAGCGTTTTCGAATTCAACTATCTGCCTCGTGACATCAAGGCACACCTGGATCGCTTTGTGATCCGCCAGGATGAAGCCAAGAAGGCCCTCTCAATCGCGGTATGTGACCATTACAATCACGCCAAGTATCTGCGCAGCCTTGAGAATGAGCATGGACGCTTGCCGGAAGGTATCGAGCTTCAGAAGCAGAATGTCATCGTGGTGGGGCCCACCGGGGTAGGAAAAACCTACCTGGTGAAACATATCGCGGAGCTTATCGGGGTGCCTTTTGTAAAGGCGGATGCCACCAAGTTCTCAGAGACCGGCTATGTGGGCGGGGATGTAGACGACCTTGTCAGGGATCTCGTACAGAAGGCCGAAGGGGATATCGATCTGGCGGAATTTGGGATCATTTACATCGATGAAATCGACAAGCTGGCCACGCGGAGCGAGATGATCGGCCGCGATGTGAGCGGGCGCGGGGTGCAGACGACCCTCCTCAAGCTGATGGAGGAGACGGAAGTTCCTTTGTCGAACCCGATGGATATCCGAAGCCAGATGAAGTCGATGATGAACATGCAGCGGGGGGAAGGGGCCTCGAAGGATACCATCAACACCCGTCATATTCTCTTTATCGTGAGCGGGGCTTTTTCCGGGTTGGAGAAGGTCGCCCGGAAGCGACTGAGCGAGGGGCAGATCGGGTTCGGAGCTGATCCCGTGGAGCAACCGATGGATGGCGCTCTCTTCAATCAGGTGGAAACCCGGGACTTCATTGAATTTGGTTTTGAGGCGGAATTCATTGGACGTCTGCCGGTCCGGGTGGTCTGCGAAAAGCTGACGGCGGGAGACCTGGAGAATATCATGAAATTCTCGGAGGGGAGCCTTCTCCGGCAGTATGAGAGGGAGTTCGAGGCCTATGGGATCAGGGCTCGTTTTGACGATAGCGCGATCGCGCGCATTGCCTCCATGGCAGAGGAGGAGAATACCGGTGCACGCGCCCTCATGACGGTCTGCGAACGGCTGCTTCGGGACTTCAAGTTTGAACTGCCCGGGACCTCGGTTTCCGAGCTCAAGATCACGGGAGATTTAATTGATCGGCGGGAGGAGCTTCTTGAGCACTACCGGGAACTCGGCAAAAAGGTGGATGTGAAGAAGGCCGCTCGTGAGTTGGAGGTGTTCTGCCGGGAGTTCCGTGAGGAACACGGTGTCGAGCTGTCGCTGACTGACGAGGCACTCGCCCGCTTGACGGAGGAAGCTGCGGAGCAGGGGCGGAGCCTTCTGCAGCTCTTTCGGCAGCGTTTTCGTGATGTGCAATTCGGTCTCAAGCTGATCCAGAAAAATACCGGGAGAACGCGTTTCGAGCTTGGAGAGGAGGCTGTCGCGGATCCGGACAAATACTTGAGTGAACTGGTGGTACGGAGTTATCGTGAAGACGCTGACGGGGGAGAAGAGGGCTCGACCGCTGGCGAATCGTCCGATGGTTGATCACGCTGAGACTCAACGCAATGCCCATGGCCACCCCCTTACGGTGGCAGCGGTGGTGGGAAGTTTTTCCGTGGCGGTGGGCCTGTTGGTCCGGGCTTCCGGACTGCTTCAAGGAGCCGAGTCCGGCCTTCTTGCGGGGTATCAGGCTGGAGGCTTCCCGCTCGCTTCGGGAACACAGCCTTGGTGGCTCATTCTCGCCCTCCTGGGGTTGACCTATGGCCTCGCCCTCGTCGTTCTCGAAGTTCCCGGGACGCCCCGGCGTCTTCTGCTGGCCGGGACAGTTCTCGTGCTCCTGGCGGCTGCTTCTCCCGTGGTCGCCCTCTGGGGCGTGTTCTGGAGCCCGTTGGAGGCGCTTTTGTGTTCCGGATCGAGTGCCTTTTGCGCCACTCTCTGGGCGAGGCTGTACCCCATGCCGTGTGAGCAACTGGAGATGCCAGGAGAGGGCAAGGTTATTCCGATGGTAGAAGAGCAGGAGCGCCGGATTGGGTGAGTGGCACAATTAGCCGCAAAGGGCCCGCCCGACATTGCCTTTCCTTCCGTCTGCGAGAGTCTTAATCTTGGACATGGGCCGGGCCGATTATCCCCAACCTGCCATCGAACTGATCGATGAATTGAAGCGCCTGCCCGGAGTGGGTCCGCGCAGTGCCGAGCGGATGGCGTTATGGCTCCTGCAAAGCGCCAAGGCGCAGCCCAATGCTCTTGCGGAATCGATCCAGAGCGCGGCCACGAAGGTGACGTCATGCCCGGAATGCGGATTCTTTGCGACCATGGAAGGATGCTCGGTTTGTTCTGATCAGACGCGGGACACGAGTAAGATCTGCGTGGTGGAGCAAGCTACGGACGTCTTGCCGATCGAGCGCTCCGGCGCCTTCAAGGGCCTTTATCACTGCCTGGGGGGAAAGCTTTCTCCCCTGGACAATGTTGGACCGGAGGACCTTCGGATTGGATCCCTTCTCAAGCGTATCGAGGGCCTGCGCGAAGTGGAAATCATCCTGGCCTTAAGCGCTGACGTAGAAGGGGAAGCGACCGCCAGCTATCTTGGAGAGCTACTCGCGGAGCGCAATTGCTCGCTCACCCGCCTCGCGCAGGGGCTCCCGGCTGGAGGTGACTTGGAACATGCGGACGCGCTGACGGTTTCGCGAGCCTTCGAGGGGCGGCGCTAGCGGTTCGGTTCGGGTGTGCGATGCGCGTGAGATCAGTGAGCTTCCAGATTGTCCGCTACGCATTGAATCGGGGTTTCCATGGAAGATAGCGCCGTGAATGAACCGCCTGGCTGTGCCCCGCCCCTTCAAGACCTCTCTGCGAGAATGAAAAATGCTCAGCTTCTTGCTGCAAGCGCAGGCCTGTTCGCTGGGCCAGCTCAATCGGGCGGATTTCGGTGTGGCATGGAGCGTAAAAAAGTTCCCCAACCCACTGCTAGACAGGATCGTTATCGTGTGACTAAAAGTGGGTGAGTGACAGAATGACTGAGGAGAAGAGACAGGAGCTGTTTCGGGACGCGGAGCCGGCAGCGGAAGCCGGAAGGTTTCGATTGGTCGTTGGGGTTATGGGGGGAGTTGGCGTTCTGGCTGTGGGCTGGATTCTAATGGCGCTCAATGAGTTGAGGGGTGAAGTGCGCTCGGTTCAGGAATTGGAGACCGAAATCCGTGGCCTGCGGGCGGAAGTAGCAGTCTTGAAACAGGATTCGGAAAAGGAGTTCAATAACGTCAAGGATACCCTGAGCGGGGTCTGGCACCTTCACAAGCCGGCGGAACTCGAGTTCATGGGGTTTTTCGCCTCCCGGAAAGAGGACGAACGCCGAGCACTCCTTGCTGCTCTGGAGGAGCTTGATGGTAATCCTCCAGTTGTGGGGCAAAAAGATGCTCCCGTCCCAGCAGTCGAGGAGTCTGTAGAGCCAG
>CAWWCX010000380.1:0-4253 GCA_963935445.1 uncultured Roseibacillus sp. | reverse complement strand
GATTCCAGCTTGAGGGCAATGGCGGGGGAGAACTGCTTGCGCTGGCATTGCACTGGAATCACAAACACCCCTCCCGGCACCGCCACGAAATTGTCCGGCAACGGGTGCTTCTTGTCCTTCTGTCCCGGGATCGAAAGGGCGAAGGGCGGGTTGCTGAAGGATACTGACAACTCAAAGCGCTGGTTCTTGCCCCGACGCCCAAAGGCATCACTCACCTCTACCTGATATTGCCCCGCATCCAACCAGAGCTGGAGTTCGCGCTCCTCGAAGGCATCGGGGGGAGACTCAATGATCGCCTCTCCCCCGGCCTTCAGGACCCGCAGACGGGGAATGGCCGGCGAACGAAGTTTTCGCGCTCCCGCCTTGATCGTTACATACCTCCGCTCTTCCAGAACAAGTGGGACCAGGACGAGTCCTTCCCTGCTGTCAATGACATGGCTGGAAACGATATCCCTGTCCGGGTCCCCACCCTTGTCCACCACCGGGACCACGGGAGAGGAATCCAAGCCAGGCGACTTTCCCCGCCCTTCAACAAACAGCTGATATGCCTTGCCCCCGCGGTATTGCGAATCCATCAACTCGAGAAGGTAATCCCCATTTTCTGGCACGGTAAAATCAATCCTCGGGTCGAACCCATCGACCTGACTGTCATCCGCCTGAGCGAGGCGCCTGCCATCTTCTGCCCGCAGGGTCAGCACTCCATCAAAATCTGATCCACGTGATTCGGCTCGTAAAGTCACCGCCTGCCCCTGCTCCCCTCTGAAACGGAAAAAATGTGACCCGAGATTCTGAGAGCTACCTCCAATCCGGGCGGGGATTTCAATCTTCTGCGCTTCCTCAGCAGTAGTCTTGTTCTCCGATGTGAGCAGGGGTTGCTTCCCGTCCGCTACCACCAGATAAACCAGGTTGCTCACTCCATGCTCACTGTGAACACGCAGCGCTCCCGCGCCAACGTGCCTGGTTGAGATCCTGAAACGAGGCGCCTTTTCCTCAATGCGTTCCACCTCTGCGGGAAAGCTGGTCCAGAGTGACACGCCTTCAAGCCCTCCCCCATGGAGTCGAATCTCGGTGGCGGCCCCTGACGGAATGACTACCGGCTCACATCGTTCCAATCTCACATGCTGGGCCAGGACGGCCGGGGAGCACAACAGCAGGGCCAGCCCTGAGACCAGGCGCAACCATGGAGCGTTACGCTTCAAGAACCGGCACCAGCTACTGGTTTCCCATCAACAGCCTGCCCGGCCACCGGCACCTCATGGAGATACAGGTCGAAACGACCACCCTTCTCCGAGACAATGACAACATGCCTGTTATCCGGGTGCCAGGCGGGGTAGTCGTCCCGGTCAAGTCCGGTTGTCAGTGCCCGCACGTTGCTGCCGTCCATATTCATTACATAAACGTTATAGCCTCCATCCCGGGTACTGGTGAACGCAATCTGGCTGCCATCAGGGGATACGACAGGGCGGATGTCCATGATGGTATTGCTGGTAAGACGCTTCTCATTGGATCCATCCGCGTTCATCGAGTAGATCTCGTAATTGTTCTCCCTCGAGTTGCTGAATACGATGGTCTTGCCATCGGGAGTGAAGCTTGGCCAGTTGCTTACTCCCTGACACTGGGTCAATTGCTTCTTGTCCTTCCCATCCACCTGAACCGACCAGAGCTGCTGGGGACCGGTCTCCGCAAAGGCATAAACCACCCTCCTGCTGTCAGGAGTGAAGACCGGACTGCGCGTCCCCCCCCTGCCGGAGTGAGTGATGTAGACATCCTTCCTCGTTTCCAGATTTCGGATAACCAACTTGGCCGTCAGGTTGCCGGTACACTCGGTGACCGACATGAACCTGCCGTCCGGCGACAGCTTGGGCTCGATGTGATGCTTGTCCCCCACATCCGGAACAAAGGGCTCGGACTTGCCGGAGGAGAGGTCGAGCTTCAGGACCCGGACCAGGTCATCCTGCTCATCGTATCCATAAAGCAGTGATTTTCCTCCATCCACAAAACAGGGGTCACGCTTGAGGATGCCGTCACTGGTAAGCTGCCTTGGCTCTCCTGCGGCGATTCCATGCAATCCAAGCATCAAAACAAGAATCGTACGAACCCCTCTGATCCTCATTGGGGCAACGCATGAAGAGAGGCGGGATCGGCTACAGGAGTTCATGAATTACCCGTCCTCCATCCAGCACTTTCATTTCCGCCCGCTGCTGGGCCCCTACTCCACAAAGCTCCGCGATCGTAGTCCCTGCCATCAGGGGTGAGATCGGCTCCGTGACAGGATGCTCTGCCCTCGCATCACTCTCTCCGATCGTGCGTCCCGGCTGGACCCCGGCCCCCGCCCAGATCGAGAAATAGCAATGCTGATGATGTTCACGGGCCGCCCGTTTGCTGATCTTGGGAGTCCGTCCGAATTCTCCCATCGCCACCACGAGGGTATCCTCCATCATCCCGCGATCGTAGAGGTCATCCAGAAGGGCCGAGAAGGCACGGTCGAGAATCGGGCAATGCCGGTCCTGCAATAGTTCAAAATTGTAGATATGCGTATCCCAGCCCCAGTCGCCATTAGGCGTGAAGGTCTCAACATACTCTGACCAGTTGACCTGAATGTAGGGCACGCCTACCTGAGCCAGACGCCGTGCAAGCAGGCAGCTCTGCCCGAAAGCGGTCTGCCCGTATGCTTCCCGGGTCTTCTCCTTCTCTCTCGTGAGGTCAAAGGCATCCTTGGCCTTCGGATCGGTGAGCAACCCATAGGCCGCCTGGTGGGTTTTCTCCCAGTCCTCGATGTGCGCCCCGTCAAGCGTCCGATGAGCGGCATCGAGTTGATCAAGAAGCTTCTTACGATTCTGGATCCGGTTGGGCGTGATGCCATCGAGCATCTTCAGGGTAGGGATGTTTACCTCGCCATGCTGAGAGCAGCTTACCAGAAAGGGATCGTAGGCTTTCCCGAGGGTGCCCCCACCATACCCTTCGATCCGGCGCGGCAGGTCCCGGGGAATGCCACGCCCAAGGTAGAAGAAGGGGGGCAGAGTGCCCTCGTTTCCCCGGTGCTTTGCAATAATCGATCCAAAATTGGGATGGACGGTGGGAGATTCCTTGAAACCAGTCACCCCGATGGTTCCCGCCCCGGGATGTCCCCCATCGGTGGTCACCATCGACCGGATCAGGGAGAACTTGTCATTACGCTGCGCAAGGCGCGGCAGCATCTCAGTGAAGTGGACCCCGGGGATCTTTGTCTTGATCGTGCCAAACGGACCCCGGTAGTCCATGGGGGCATCCGGCTTGGGGTCAAACGTGTCAATATGACTGGGACCGCCCCAGAGCCAGAGCAGGATGACCGACTTGGCCCGGGCCCGTTCCTGCGCTGCCTGCACCTCCAGCAAACTCGGCAGCCCGGCTCCCATTGCAAAGGGCACCGCCGCGGCGGTCTTCAGGAAGGAGCGCCGCGAAACGCCCTTGCATTCATTGGCCTTGAAATCACCGACTCCGATCATCGCACAAGTGGTTTTCCAAGTGTGCGCGACCGCAGCAGGAAACGAAAGGAAATATCAGTCCCCGCAAGGGGTGAGACGCATACCCTCGTAAAATAAGTTGGGGATCAGGCCGTTCACACATAGGGTCCATCCCGTTGGCATTCAACAGCTACCTCTTCTGGCTCTTCTTCGTGGTGGTGATCGGGATCTACCGCATCCTTCCCCATCGTGGCCAGAACCGCCTCCTGCTGGTGGCCAGCTACGTCTTCTACGGGGCCTGGGATGCACGGTTCCTCCTCCTCATTGCCCTCTCCACCGTAGTCGACTTCTTCGTCGCACAGCAATTGGCCAAGGCCCCTCGAAAAAGCCGTCTCGCCAGGCGCTGGTGCGCGCTCTCGATCACGGTCAATCTCGGCATTCTCGCCGTCTTCAAGTATTTTGACTTCTTCACCACCAGCTTCGCGGGGTTGCTTGAAGCACTCTTCGGCTACCATGCCGACCCCTTTACCCTGAACGTCATTCTCCCGGTCGGCATCTCATTCTATACCTTTCAGACGCTCAGCTACACCATTGACGTCTACCGGGGCCAGACAAGGCCGGCAACCAACCTCCTGGACTTCGGTCTCTATGTAGCCTTCTTTCCCCAGCTGGTGGCCGGCCCCATCGAACGATCCCACCGGCTCCTGCCCCAGATCATCAACCCGCGCAAACCACGCGAGGGCGACTTTACCAAGGGGCTCTACCTCTGTCTCTTATACACATCTCCGAGCCCACGAGACCGTACTAGAT
>CAWWCX010000379.1:0-4254 GCA_963935445.1 uncultured Roseibacillus sp. | reverse complement strand
TCCATGCTCTTGTACTTTTATTGGGGAGCGTGCTCGGTTTTGCTCAGGAGGAGGACCGCGACTCCAAGCTGGTTGCAGCGCAATTGAAGTCCCAGTTCAGGGATACCGTCCAGCCGGTCTTGAAGAGATACTGCTACCGCTGTCACGATACCAAGAAGATGAAATCGGGGGTACGGGTCGATATTCTTGATGGCTCCCTAGAAGACAAACAACTGTTTCTGCTGAAGCACATCCATAAGCAATTAGTGGACGAATCCATGCCGCCGGAAGAGGAGCGTCAACTTGGGATGGAGGAGCGCAAAATGGTTATGGATTGGGTCGCCCAGGCCCTGCGCGAGGGGGAACGCAAGGTGCGGGCGCGAAACGGATCGGTGCGGAGGCTGACAGTCGAGCAATTTCACAACACCCTGCGCGACTTACTGGGCGTGGAGGATCGCCTCGCCGACCTCCTCCCGGCCGACGGATTCTCCAAGGAAGGCTTCAAGAACAACGGGGACACCCTCTTGCTCACGCCCCAGATGATGGAAACTTATTTCGAGATCGCGGAAAGAGCCCTCGATCTCTGCCTGGTAGATGAATCTAGAAAGCCGCGGATTCAGTGCTTTCGCGTGGAACTCGGAGCGGGAGTAAACAAGAACCCGCCCCCCGAGAAAGTTGTGTTGAACGGCCCGATAGTCCTGCCTCAGACGCAATACCGGGTCCGCGAGGTCCTTCCCGACAAGCCGTTCCCCTTCGAGCCCCATGCGATGCAGAAGAAATTCCGCTTCATCGAAGGATACGAAGAAAATGCCACCGTGCGGGAATGGAGGGATTTCGAGGGGCTGCACCACTCCGTCTTCGCCGCCATCGAGGGGAAGTATACCGGAGGATACAACTACGGCCGATCCTCGCACTTTGTTCCCGAGGGCCTCCTGCTGCGGCCGCGGTCGCCCGAGACCGAGAAAGGATCGCGGCCCGCACGCGGCCCGTCGCCGAGCATTTCCATCCCGATGCGAGAATTACCGAAGTCGGGGATCCTGCAAGTCACGGTTGAAGCGGCCCGTTATGACGATGGCTACCTGCCCGACACCCGTGCCCCGGTATCGGATGGCCGGATCGTGGTGGACACCGCGGGTGGAAAGGAAGCGATTGTCGAGCTACCCGCGGCGGGAATCTATCAGATAGACAACGTATGGACCGGCCAGCCTGGGGATGACGTTGTGACCGCTGATATCGGCAAGCGGACGTTCTCTAAAAGGCTGAAGCCGTTTCCGCCGCCACCTGACCCCGATGGAAATCTCGTGGGCCCCTTCCTCGTGGCTCGCTTCTCTGCGGGACCCATCACGATTAAGGTGGGCTGCGGAAATGGTAGGAATCTCAAGGAGGCATGGATCACTCCGGTGGCTGATGACAGCGAGGTGGCGAGGAAATTTGCGAGCTTTGAGAATCGCGTGCCGCACCTCAGTGTCCACATGGGCTTGCGGACCGACGTTGGTCCAAGGCTCTCGCGGTTTGATGTGCCCAAGCCAGTTCCTTCCGCGACGATCGAACGTTATTCGTTTCGTGCCCCGATCAGTAGCTTTGCCTCGCAGGACACCGAAGAGGACAACCAAAACTACCTCGCAGGACTGCAGGAATTCGGCATCCGGAGCGAGCCCACCGACGATCGCCAGATTCCGCGCGCGCTCATCCGCGCCATTGAGTTCGAAGGGCCGTATTATGAAACATGGCCGCCGCGAGGACACGCCGACATTTTCTTTTCCTCGCCGCGCCGCGACGATCCCCCCGCCTATGCTCGGGAGGTGATCGAGCGCTTTGCCACCAGGGCGTACCGCCGGCCGCCGACTGAAAAGGAACTTGCCCTTCTCCTCGAGGTATGGCGCGAGAGTGAAGAGCAAACTGGAAACTTCCAGCGAAGCATCCGCAATGCCCTTTTGGTGGTGCTGACCTCGCCGCAATTTCTGTATCTGACGGAAGAGAGCACGGGACCGCAGGCCGAACCTCTTTCGCCCCATGAACTGGCATCTAAGCTCTCCTACTTCCTCTGGAACACCACCCCGGATAAGAAGCTCCAGTCGCTGGCTGATAGCGGGAAAATCCGGGCCGCCGTTCCCACCGAGGTCGATCGCCTCGTGGTTGACGATCGCTTCGCGCAATTTACTGGGGAGTTTGTTCACCAGTGGCTGAGCCTCGACAAGTTCGACGTGGTGAACGTCTCCTGGGAGCGTATGAAAAAGGAAACGAGAAGGGAATTGCGGAAGGAGCCCATTCACTTCGTGACCCATCTCATCCGCGAAAATCTTCCGCTCCGCAATCTCCTTGACTCCGACTTCATCATGGTGAATGACGTGGTGGCGGGATACTATGGGATCGGGGACCGCACCGAGCATGGGTTTGCCTTCGCTCCGGTCCGTCACGAGAGCGAGACGCTCGGCGGGGTTCTGACTCAGGTCGCCATCCTCTCCGGTCTCACCGACGGGCATGAGTCCAATCCCGTGAAGCGCGGCGCATGGGTGGCCCGCAAGATCATCGCGGAACCGCCCGAACCTCCTCCACCGAATGTGCCCGATCTTCCGCGGGAAAACAGTGAGAAAAAAACCTTGCGCGAAAGGCTAGAACAGCACCGCAACCAGAATGGCTGCATGCAGTGCCACGAGAAAATCGATCCGTGGGGACTTCCCTTTGAACAGTTCGACGGCGCTGGGCTTTTCAAGAAGGAAAAAGTCGATGCGAGCTCTACCTTGCCCGACAAGACCGAAATCGTGGATGCCAACGCCCTCAAGAAATATCTCGCTAACGACCGTATAGACCAGGTGGCCTTCAGCTTCCTAAAGCATCTCGCCAGCTATGCCAATGGTCGTACCCTCACCTTCAACGAAACGGAATACTTGAAACGGGAGGGGCGCAAGGCACTCGGCCCAAGCGGATATCGTATGAAAGACTGCGTCCGTTTTGTGATTGAAAGTCCTCTCTTCATGAAAAAGTAAGATATTGGTATTAAAGGGTTATTCTGGATATTCTTAATAGACTTAAGCTTTTTTTATTTTAAAATTATTGAATGCCTCAACAATTTCATCTCGACCTTCGGGCCGTTCTGAGGCGACTAGCGGTTGTCGATCTCAGCAATTTGATCTTCCGGCGTAGCACAGTAGATTTGTTTGCCCCATGAGTCATCGTCTCGTCACGCTCCTGCTCGCTCTGGTCCCGCTAGTTCTTGTGATCTTGGTGCCGGACGGGACGTTCGGAGAGGTAAAAGATGGATCGAAGAAATCAAGCAGTGGAGTTTTCACCAACTCCCTAGGAATGGAGTTTGTACCCGTGAAGGCCGCCCCCGGGATCCTTTTCTGCCGCTGGGAAACCCGCGTGAAGGATTTTAGGGCCTTCTGTGAAGACACCGACCGCGTCCACGAAGATCCGGCCTTCCCGCAAGGCGACGATCATCCAGTAGTAAATGTCTCCTACAACGATGCCATGGAGTTTTGTGCTTGGCTCTCTGAAAAAGAGGGAAAGAAGTACCGCTTACCGCAGGATCACGAGTGGAGTGCCGCGGTGGGAATTGCTCACAAAGAAGAGGCGGGAGAGTTTCCCAAGTTCAAGGGAATCGAATGTAAGCGGGAGAAGCGGAGGAAAATCGAGAAGCAGTTTCCCTGGGGCACTATCTGGCCTCCGCCCATAAATACAGGAAACTTTGACCAAGACCTGGGAGTCGATTCTTACCCACGCACTAGTCCCGTAGGTATGTTCGCGCCGTCCTCGGATGGGCTTTACGATCTCGCCGGCAATACGTGGGAGTGGTGCGATAGTATCTACGAAGACAAGGAACACTACCGGGTAATGCGCGGGGGATCCTGGCGCTATGCCGATCCCATGTTCGCACTCTCCGCGTTTCGCGGTCGGGGCAACACTCCGACGCGACATGATACCCGCGGGTTCCGCGTCATCCTCGAGATGGACGAAGAGGTTTTAGCGCTCCTCCAGCCCATCAAGAAACTACCTGCAAAAAGATCGCCTGCAGTCAGGGAGTTACCGAAGGGAAGTGATCACGATAAGGAAAGAATCAATGTTCTCCTCATCGGCGGTCGTGGTTCTCATGACTGGCATGGTTTCCATGACACGATCGCCCCGGTACTTGAAGGGACCGGAGATTTTTATCTCAAACTCACGCCCAACGTCGACGATCTCGAGACCGCCACTCTGAAGAACTACCAAGTGGTACTCTTCTACGGACCGGGCGGTGACTTTGCGAATGAAGACGAAGAGGACTGTCTCTTATAC
>CAWWCX010000378.1:0-4262 GCA_963935445.1 uncultured Roseibacillus sp. | reverse complement strand
CACTGCATATCGTCGGCAGCGTCAGATGTGTATAAGAGACAGCACCACCACCCCCCTCCGCATCTCTGCCGATCCCGCCTCCGGGCCCCTCACCATCAAGTGGGACAGCGCAGGTGGAAAGCTCTACAATCTTCTGAGCGTCACGGACCCCTCCTCGGGCGCCCGCGGCAGCTGGCCCATCTACGGAGACCTTGAGAATATCGAGGCGACTCCTCCTGAAAACACCCTTACCATGCCGATGCCACCCGAACCGGAGCGGTTCTTCGTCATCGAGAGCTTTCCCGCGCCTCCGGAATCCATCTTCTATGCCGACTTCGAGGATGGACTCGGAAACTGGACGATTGCCAATGACGGTGTAGAGGGCACCGACTGGCAGGTTGGCAGTCCCACCGTGGTGGGCCCCGTCTCGGCCTTTGGCGGGGTAAACTGCGTTGGCACCAACCTCGATGGCAACTACGCCGAGGATGCTAACATCTCTCTTCTTTCGCCTCCCATTGATCTTACCACCGCAGGCTCTGCAACCCTGAGCTACAGGCAGTGGGTGGACGTCGAAGGGCTTCAGTTCGACTACGGCACCATCACGATCCTTGACGCCTCCAATGGCACCACCCTCGCCGTCATCGATGACGACATGGACGACAACACCAACGATTGGGAGGAGTTCACCACCTCCATTCCCGTTGAGGCCACCGGAAAGAATATCCAGATTGAATTCCGCTTCCTGAGCGACGACTTCCCCGGCACCAACTTCGCGGGCTGGTATCTCGACGACGTCCTGGTCACCGTCCCCTGATGGCCCTTTCCAACGGTTTCAGGACCAGTTCCTGAAACCGGTCCCGGCCCGAATTGAAATTGCCGCTCGGCTTGAGCGGGCAGGCGGAGTTTACTTGGATTCGACCTCCGGCTCATGTCCAAAAGTCTCAAGCATGCCTCCATCGCGACAATCTGCCTGATCGGCATCGGGACCTGGATCATCTTCAGGGCCACGAATTCGGACAGGGACATGCCGGACGACACCCTCGGGGCATTACAAAGTTGGCAGAGCGTTCCTCATGAGCGTCCAACCGAGACCAGCGAATCCGATGTGCGCCTGACGGCGATCGCATTACCAGAGTCCCATCCCGACAGTCCGGCCAACCTGCAGGCCCGCAAGTTCGATCCTCGCGTGGATGGATGGGATGGCGAGATTCATGGAGAGGCTGCCCTGACGCAGCTCAAGAGTATCCTGTCCGTGAAGCGCGGGGACGAGAAGGGTTGGCCTCTCGCCTCTGACTTTGTCGCCACTCCTCTCCGCCCCCCCGCCCTTTCCATCATCTACGAGTCCGGCCCCCTGACAATTCGGCGGGGGGAGATCACAAAGGAGTTCACCCTCAACAGCGAGGAGGACCTCCGGAGTGAGCTCCGTACACTGGGACTCGATTCCGGCACCCGCACAAAGACCAAGATCGTTACCGTAAAGCCAGACGGATCGGGATTCTCGACTGAGGCTCTGGTGGAGCTTCTGCACGTGGACGGCGAAAAGCGCACCCAGATTACGGCCCGCTGGGACTGCCAGTGGCGAAAGCCAGAAAGTCCCGCTCCGGGCAGTGATACCGACCTCCTCCTCCAGCGGCTCTCACTCCTCAGCTACGAGGAGGTCACCGCAGGGACCGGCGCCCTCTTTGAGGATATCACGGCCTCGGTCCTCCCCGATGACCAGCCATATCGCGATCAGGTTCTTCGCGGCATCAACCACTGGGCCGCACGACTCACCAAGATCGACGACCTGCATATTTTCGGCCACCATGGCCTTGCCATCGGCGATGCGAATGGCGATGGCCTCGAGGACCTCTACGTCTGTGATGGCGGCGGGCTCCCTAATCGGCTCTACCTGCAGAATACGGACGGCACTGCACGTGATGCCTCTTCCGCCTCCGGTGTCGACTGGCTCGAGGAGAGCAAGGCCGCCCTCTTCCTCGATCTCGACAATGACGGAGACCAGGATCTCGTTATCGCCACCGTCGCGCTCCTGCTCCTGATGGAGAATGACGGGAAGGGGGTATTCAAAGTCCGCAGCGGCATCATGGACCAGCCGGACCCCCACTCCCTTGCTGCTGCCGATTACGACAACGACGGTGACCTCGACCTCTTTGTCTGCAACTACGCGGCCCGGCCGGCTGAGGCAGGACGCCGCGGATTCGAGGCCACTTCCCCCGTTCCTTTCCACGATGCGAGGAACGGTGGCCGGAATGCCCTCCTCAGGAACAATGGAGGATTCAGCTTCACCAACATGACTTCGGAGGCTGGACTGGAGGCGAGCCCGGATCGCTGGAGCTTTGCCGCCGCCTGGGAGGACCTCGACAACGACGGAGACCAGGACCTCTATGTCGCCAACGACTTCGGCCGGAACAGTCTTTTCCTCAACGACACCATCCCGGGGGGAACGCCACGGTTTCGGAATGCCGCCGCTGAACTGGGACTCGAGGACATGGCCTCGGGCATGTCCGTGACATGGGGCGACTACAACCGCGACGGACGAATGGATCTCTACGTGGGCAACATGTTCTCGGCCGCAGGCAACCGAATCACCTTTCAGCGCCAGTTCACGGGGGCCCGTCCGGATACCGCGACCCAGATCCAGCGGATGGCCCGCGGAAACACGCTCTTCCAGGGACACGAAGACGGATCCTTCCGGGATGTCAGCGAATCTGCCTCGGTGACAATGGGGCGCTGGGCCTGGAGCTCTCTCTTCGCCGACTTGAACAACGACGGCTGGCAGGATCTCCTCGTTTCCAATGGGTATCTGACCAACGAGCTCACCGACGACTTGTGAAGTTTCTTCTGGCGCCAGGTCGTGGCGCCCTCCCCCACCAAGACCACCGACACCAAGGGCGTCCGGGACTACGGCGCAGCGTGGTCTGCAATCATGAAACTCGCGCGCGCAGGCACCTCCTGGAGCGGCCGGGAACGAAATTGCGCCTTTCTGAACTGTGGCGACATAGGTTCCGGCCCCCGCTTCGCCAACATTTCCTCTGCCTCCGGGTTCGACTTTCTTGACGACGGACGGGCCCTCGCTCTCGTGGATTGGGACGGGGACGGGGACCTCGACCTCTGGGCCCGCAATCGAAATGCCCCGCGTCTCCGGCTTCTGCGTAATACGTCCAGCAGTGCCTCGTCCAGTGCAGGCAACTGGATCGGTCTTCGGCTGCAGGGCCGCCAAACCAACCGGGATGCCATCGGTGCACGTGTTGAAGTGATCCTCGCGGATGGAATACGGCTCTACGAAACCGTCCGGGCGGGCACCGGTTTCCTCTCCCAGTCGAGCAAGAACCTTCACTTCGGACTCGGCGCGAACGCCCGTCCCGTTCAATCCGTCAGCGTTCGCTGGCCGGGGGGACGCACCGAGTCCTTCCTGGGACTGCAGCACCGCAGGCACCACCTCCTGATCGAGGGAACAGGAAAGGCAGAGCTGCTGCCCGCCCGAAACGGCGTGGCCGCACTTCCGGCCACCCTCCCGGAACTGCCCCCGGCACGCGGAGCCGCTCAGGTCATCCTCCCTGGCCGCATTCCACTTCCCACCCTGACCTACCTCCCAACTGGTGCAACCGGCGAAAACAACACCCTCCTGCAGCCGGGTCCCCATCCTCTTCTCCTTCTCCTTTTCTCAGGCCATTGTGACACCTGCCGGGAGGAGATGACCTCGTTGACCGGGAACGCCGAAGCACTCCGCGCGGCAGAACTCGATGTCCTCGCCCTGTCTCTGGATTCGATCGCTCCGGACGGCGACCCGGGGGGCGTCGCATCCAGACTGACCGAGGAGACCCAATTTCCATTTCCAACCGGATCAATCACCGCCCGGTCGGCCGACAGGATCCGCCTCCTTCTCGCCTCCCTCTTTGACTATCCTCCCCCGTTCTCCGTCCCACTTGGCCTCCTGCTCGATTCAGGACGCAACATCGTGGCCGTCTATCGCGGCCCAGTGACCCTCGAGACGCTGGAGTACGACCTGCGCTTCACCTCGGCAGGCTTCGACAAACTACGCGACCTCGCCATCCCCTTCCCCGGTCGCTGGTTCACCAAGTCGATTACCCCCTCGGAACTCACCCAGTTCGTCTCAAAATATTTCCAACCCGACGATCCCGCCGAATGGCTGCGTTACCTCGAGCGTGCCGCCGACAGCGCCACCCTTCCGAGCCGCGCAGCCGACCTGCGTAAACAGGTAGTGGCCGGACACCTAGCTGTCTCTTATACACATCTCCGAGCCCACGAGACCGTACTAGATC
>CAWWCX010000377.1:0-4287 GCA_963935445.1 uncultured Roseibacillus sp. | reverse complement strand
ATCTAGTACGGTCTCGTGGGCTCGGAGATGTGTATAAGAGACAGGGGCCATCCTGCGCAACTTCCCCACCAGGTCCGGGTCGGAGCCCGCGGTAAAGAGTTTCTGCCGACTTACCCGGTTCCCCGCGGCAGAGAACATATTTCCTACGTAGATGTCAGACCACCCGTCTCGATTGTAATCGCCCCACGCTACAGACATCCCGGACGCCATGTCCTCGACCTTCAGTTCATCAGCAATCTGACGAAACCGTCCCCCTTCATTCCGGTAAAGACAGTTTCTTCCGAAGTCATTGGCCACGTACAGGTCGGGGTCCCCATCACGGTCGTAGTCCTCCCACGCTGCCGCAAAACTCCACCGGGTATTATCAGTATCCAGGCCCACCACTGCAGTAGCATCTGCAAATCCAAAGTCTCCGAGATTCTTCAGCAGAATATTCCGGCCGCCATTTTCGGCATCATGGAACGGGCTGGGGGCATTCACCTCAAACCCCCTCCGCTCTACATCATCTCCTGCGCTGTAAACGCATACATGAATATCCAGAAGTCCATCACTGTCAAAATCGGCCGCACTGAGAGAGAAAGGGTAGCGCGCGCCCGGGTGACCACCCCTCAGGCTGAATTTCCCGGCACCATCGTTCTCAAGAAAAATCACCATCGCGATGGTGGCCACCACCAGGTCCTCATCCCCGTCATTATCGAGATCAATCAGCAGGGCACTTCGTGAATCCTCCAACCAGTCCACTCCGGCCTCAGCCGACCCATCCACCACGGTGCCATCTTTCTGCTGGAGGTAGAGACGATTCGGAAGACTCCCTCCATCACAGACGTAAAGGTCCTCAAGTCCGTCCCCATTGACATCTCCCACCGCGAGCCCGTGATGCCCTGTCAGGGAAAAATCTCCCAACCGTGTCACCCTCGCCGCCCAGTCCCCGACTCCCCGGAGAATCTGTTTCCGGTAATGCGGCACCCTCCCCAGAACCGCAGCCCCGGCATCCACGAATCCCTTCTCGGGATCTCCACGGGACTCCTCGTAGTACTTTGTCCGGAGCAGCATAAGACGGGGCGGATCTCCCTTTGTCCACTGGGTATGCCATGAAGTCGTTACCTGCCAAGGAGCATCATCAGAGCTCTTTTCTCTCCGCAGTTTCACCATCACCTCGGCAGAAAATCCCGAATCGAGCTCCTCCACGGAAACAACCTTGATCGACATGCGGGAAGCCACCCCTGAATGATCTCCTCCAAGCAGATCAGCACGCACCGTAGCAAACCCTTCCCAGCCTCGATAGTCCGTTCTCTTCTCGGTTTCAACCTGCGGACCCGGGCGAAGAACCCGGAGTCCTCCGTGATAACCCCGCTCGTTGAGACGACTCGGACGAAGACTCGAACACACGAAATCCTTCGTCAGTATTGCCGCTTCATTTCCGGAAAACAGCCGTCGCAATGCAGCGACCACCATCTCACTTCGGGTCTCTGACTCCCACTCATTCCGGTCCCCGGCATCACTTGGCCGCGAGGTTTCCAATGGAGTCATCTCCAACACCCTCAGGATCTCCGGCCCCGGCCTTCCCGGACTTTCGCCCCGGACCTGCAAGGTGATCAACTCATCCGACAGATCCAGTAGCAGGGGCTCGGGGGCATTCCTCGCCGAATCACCGACGGGACTCCCGGGATCTTCTGGCTTTTCTCCACATGCGGTCAGAACAAGCCACCCGACTGCGCCAGAAATGAAAAAAGAGAACCATCTGACCTCCATTACGCGAAGCAACCGTGTTCTTCCTACAGAGCAAGAGCCTCTTCAGCCTCCGCGAATTCCCGGACGGGCATTCCCATTCTCTGCATCATCCCCAGGTGAAGGCGGGAGAGAGACGTACTTCGTGCCGGTCTGAGATAGCGCCCGGTCTCCATCGTTCCACCGCCACCTCCCGCCAGCAGAATGGGAAGGTCTTTCTCCCCATGCTCATCTCCGTCGGCGATGCTTGATCCATAAACGATCATCGATCGCTCCAGCACGCTCACCCCGTCCCCATCCTTGAGCTCCTTGAGGCGCTGCAGGAACCAGGCCAGCTGGGCATGGTGCCACTTCGTCACTTCGTTGTACTGGTTCAGCTTGCTGTCCACGCTGCCCCACTTCGTGATTCCGTCGTCATCCTCCGTTCGCCCACTTGCATTCTTCCAATGCGAAAGAGCATGCCAGGTTCCCTTCACTCCAGGGAGAAAATTGAAGTAGCGGTTGCTCTGGCCGTGATCGAGCATGAAGGTTGAAACGCGGGTTGCCCCCGACCAGAATGCCAGCGCCATGAGGTTGAGCAATTGGCGCACATACTCTTCGTGACTGGCAGGAATACCAGGCTGAGGCCGCTTCAGGGTATCGGTCAGCTCCCCGTCCGCAGCCATCCGCATGCTCTGGGCCTCCGCAAACTCGAGTCGCTTCTCAACCGCCCTCACCGCCTCAAGGTATTCGTCGATCTTGCGTCCATCCGCCGCACTGGCCCGGCGCTTCAGATCCTTCGACTGGTTCAGAACAAGGTCGAGCACGCTCTTGTCGACGAAACCCTCCTTCGCCCGGCGAAAGAGCTTATCGAAGATCGCACGTGGAATCGTCTCCCGCACAGCCGGGACATCCCGGGCCGTCCACGAGAGACAATTGCGCGGCAGGCTTCCCGCAAAGCTGCCCTCGCCCGCCGTGCTCAATTCGAGGGAAGGCAAGGGCGACCGCCCGGCAAGATGGCGGGCCACCAGCTGGTCCACCGAAGGACCTCCCACATCGTTCCGTCGTCCATTGAATCGCCCTCCCGTGAGCCATGTCGCCGTGCCTGCAGCATGACCATTCCCGCGCGGCGTCCAAAGATTGCCTGTAACGATGAGTTCTTCCTTATGCGCCTCCAGCGGAGACATCCACTCATTGAGCTGCTCCAGCCTGCCATCCTGCGCCACCTTGCGGGGTGCCCAAGAACCCTTTGCGGAACCGTTGGGGAAATAGAGGTAGGCCAGACGAGTCGCGGATCCACCCCGATGCCCGGCCCCGGGAGCGGAGGCAGGCGCTCCAAGGCTTTCCAGGGTCGGCAGAAACAGGCAGGCTCCTGCTCCTCGCAGGAAAGTGCGGCGGCTGGCGGAGGCGGTTCTCATGGGGTTGCATTCTCGGGAGAGCCATCCGTGACGGCAGGCAGGCGTCTCACGGTAAACGGGTAGCTTCGGACGATTTCCCTTAACATGTCGCCCATCGGATAACCAGCCGGTTTGAGCCTGGCCGAAATCTCACGGACGGTGGCCTCGTCGTAAAACTCCAGCTGCCGGCCAAGGGCGTAGGCCAACATCTTGCGGACGACCTGTGTCCCGAGGTCATCGAGGCGCCACTCCTTGAGAGCGATCTTCAGTCCGGCCGGTCCCCGGAAACTCGCCCCGTTAGGCAGGGTGCCCCGATTGTCCACTCGCCCGCGCCACTGCCCAAACTCGGCGTAATTCTCCAGTGCGAATCCCAGTGGGTCGATCTGTTCATGACATCCGGCACAGCGCGCCGAGCGTCGATGCCGCTCCAATTGCTCGCGGAGATCGCGCACACCACCGCGCCCCCCGTCATCAACCTCGATCTCCGGGACATCAGGCGGAGGAGGAGGGGGAGGCGTGCCGAGAAGAGTCGTCAAAATCCACGTTCCCCGCAGCACCGGGCTCGTGCGATCAGGAAAGGACGTGGCCGCCAGCACGCTGGCGTGCCCCAGAATCCCTCCGCGGTGACTGCTCTCGAGGGAGACTCTCCTCATCTCTTCCCCTTCAACGCCCCGAATACGGTAGAAACGCGCCAGCTCCTCATTGAGGAAGGTGTAATCCGCATCAATGAGACGCGCTACCGGCGCATTCTCTGCAATCAGCGAGTGCACAAACCAGGCGGTCTCCTCCCTCATGGCCTTCATGAGCGACTCAGTACACCAGGGATTATCGATCGGATCCTTCCGAATTCGCGGCCCCACATTGTGGGTCCCCAGCCATTCCCCGGCAAAAATCGACCCCAGCGCCCGGCTCCTGGGATCCGCAAGCATACGCGCAACCTGTCTCTCGCGAACCTCCGTATCCAGGAGCAGACCCTTCTCCGCCACCTCGAGCAGCATCTCGTCCGGCTGTGAAGCCCAAAGGAAGTAGGAGAGCCGCGAGGCATAATCAACGGGCGAAACCCCCGAGTCGCCCCCCGCCCAGTCTGGTATACACATATCCGCCCCCCCCAGACCGGACTAGATCTCGTATGCCGGCGTGTGCTTGAAAAAAAAAAAGGGGGGGGGGGGGGGGGGGGGGGGGG
>CAWWCX010000376.1:0-4294 GCA_963935445.1 uncultured Roseibacillus sp. | reverse complement strand
ACCGTGATGGCTGCGGAGACGGATGCTGCGGAGAGCAGGGCAAGTGCGAGAGTAAGTCTGAGCGTGCGCATGGTTTCGGAGGGGGAGTGAATCAGGGCCTCAGGTGCGGGGAAAGCAGGAATGCGGGTTGCTTCGAGGCCCGGTTGGGCCCAACCTTGTCGTTGAAAGGCGGCGAGGGTGCCCCGGGTCTCCCATCGACAGGCAGGATTTCCCTGGTCGGGGGAGCAGGGAGCCCGCGCCGGCCTTCCCAGGAATCTGAGATCCTGGCCCCCGTGTGAGATGATGGAATTCGAAGAACTCGTCGATGCCTACCACCAGGCGCTTTACCGCTTTGCCTTCCTGCTGGTGGAGGATGGGGGCCTTGCGGAGGACCTGGTACAGCGGGCGTTTGTGATTTGGGGACGGGAGGAGCATCCGTCCCGGGAGCGGAGGAATGCCGGGACGGGACTCTTCGCGACGCTTTATCGCGAGCACCTGGGTTCCACCCGCCGGCAACCGCCCTCCCCGGGGCGCGAGCCCGGTGAGGCCGGGCCTGAGCGTTCTTCAGAGCAGCTGGATCCCGGCAGCGGGGCGCCTGATTCAGAGGATCCCTTGGAACTCCTCGGAGGTCTGGACGAAACGTTTCGAGCGCCTCTGGCCCTCTTCTATCTCCAGCAGCATGGCTACAGGGAGATCGCCACCATCCTGGACCTTCCAATCGGGACGGTCATGTCGCGGATCTCGCGGGGGAAGGAGCAGTTGCGTCGCCGAATGCTGCGGGAGCCAGCCTGTGCGGACATGAAGGTTGTCGCTTTTCAATCCGGGGTCCTCAATCATTCCAATGGATAGAGAACAGGCACGGTTTATCCTTCAGAGTTTTCGTCCTGATGGAGGGGATGCGAAGGCTCCCGATTTCGGGGAGGCGCTGGGCGTGGCTGCCGAAGATCGCGAGCTTGGTGACTGGCTGGCTGGAGAGCGGGCGCAGGATGCGGTTTATGCCTCGGCGCTGGCAGAGCTCAGCGTTCCGCCGGCTCTGCGTGCGAACATTCTTGAGCGCCATGGGTTTGAGTGTCACCGGGCAAGACCGGAGAGCGAGGGGCCTTCCGGGGAAACGGCAGAGGTCGTTGAGAGTGATGCCCCGTGTGCGGAAGCAGCTGCGGAGGCCTCTCCTCCGGCGGGGCGGCGGAAGGAGAGGCTCAGGGTCCTGAAGGTGGAGACCAGGGCGGATCCGGAGGTGGTGGATCAGAGCGCGGATTGGGAGAACACGGGGAGGAAGGGCTGGTGGAAGACCACGATGGTGGCGGCCGCCCTGGTGCTTGGCGCATTCGCCGCCTTTGAGCTGACGTCCCCTTCGAACAGCCCGGGGAGAGCCTCGCAGGGTGATATTGCTCTCAGTAAGCTGGAGCACCGGGCGATCAAGGAAGTGGCCCATCCGGGAACGTTTCCACTGCGGAGTGCTCATCTCCCCGATCATGAGGCGTGGCTGACGAGGAATCAGGCGCCAGCCTTGGACCTCAGTGAGATTCCGGAGGGAATTCTGGCGGGGAAGGCCGTGGGAAGTCGGCTCTTCATGATGGGGCAGACCAAGATCTCCCTGGTGTGCCTTGAGGTGGAAGACCAGTCCGTCCATCTTGCGGTGTTGCGCAGCGAGGATCTCCAGTCGGAAGACCTGGAGAAGCTCAAGAACGGCAGCAGCGAGTGCTGGCAGTGCCCGGCCACCAAGGTCGCGGTGGCTGCCTGGCAAGGCCGCGAACAGGTATACCTCCTCCTCGGCAAGATGGAGGAAGAGAATCTGGAGGCACTCCTGGGGCCATCGCCCTAGTCCTGGCTGCGGGCAGGGATGAGGCCTCCGGGCGTGCAACAGGAGTCAGAATAGGGGAGAATCACCCTGATGCCTTTCCGTTTCCTCCTTACTCTTGTCCTCATGGTCCCCGCAGGATGGCCCACGCCGGTCGTGGGATCGGCAATTCCCGTGCCGGGCGGCCGGTTTGGACTGGATCCCGCGGACGGGAGGAGCCTCGTGCCCCGGCACTGGAAGCCGGTAGGGGAGGGTGGCCGTGAGTCTTGGCTGAGCGGACCCCGGCGTGGACTCCTGCTGAAGGCCAATGCGGGGTTGGAGACGATCATCAAGGTGGCCCCCCTCGGGGAGAAGGAAGCGCGGGGAGAGGTTCGCTGGCAGGGAATAGCTCATGTCGACTATTGGGGGGTCGATGAGTCGGGTGAGGGCGTTCTTCTCCTCCAGGTCTTCCATGAAGGCCAGCGCCTTGCCGAAAGCAGGGTGACGATCGAGAATCCGGTGGTGGACCGGGGGCCAGGAGTTTCCTACCCACCCACCACCATCCGGACCTGGGCTGTGATTGAGGCACCACGATTCAAGGGGGTGCTCGGGAAGGCAGTGACTCTACGCGTCAGCAACGAGGGGCCAAGGGGCGTGATTGTGGAAGGAGTCGGCTTCTGCCGCACGCCGGTTGCTCCGGACAGGAGGCTGCTGGGAAAACCGAACGGGCAACTGGGCCCTGATCTCCTGGGTGCTGGGTCGCTTGGATTCGAGGCCATGGCGGTTCATCAGCAATCCGCTCTTCAGATCCTGAGCGTGCGGGCCGGGGGGCCGGCTGCGCGAGCGGGATTGAAGGGGGGAGAGGTGATCGTGGAAATCAACCGTCGGCCGCTTCCGGAGAATACACTGGAACCGGGTTTCCAGTGGATCGAGCAAAGTCATGAGGCGCTTCTGGGGAAGGCGGTCCTGGGCGCGGGGCAGAGGGATGGCCTGGTCGAGCTGGCCGTGTTGCGGGAAGGGGTCCCGCGCCGGTCCAGGCTGAAACTCGAGCGGCCGATGGAACTGAGCTCGATGATTCCCGGAGAGGATAAGGCCGCGGCTGCGCTCTACCGGGACACCATCGGGTTCCTGGTGCGGACTCAACGTGGGGATGGGAGTTGGAGTAGTGACCCTGTCCGAACAGCCCTCTCGGCTCTTGCACTGCTCGCGACGCGGAGAGATGACTGTGCGGGACCGGTGAAGCGGGCGGTTGATTACCTTCTGAACCGTTATCCTGAGGCGGAGGGGTTCGGGCGCCTGGGTTTCTGGCATGCAGCTTACACGGGAATCCTCTATAGCGAATACTGGCTCGCCACGGGTGATGACCGGGTCCGTCAGCGGTTGCTGGATATCCGTGACTGGGTCCTTACCGGGATACATACGAGCAAATGGGGAATGCCGGCGCTCGGGCACGGCGTGGGTCACCTTCCTTATGGACAGAAGGCTCTCATGGCGCCGCTTGCACACCTTCTTGTCTTCGAGGCCCTCGCTCAGCGACTGGGACAGGAGTCCCGGATCTGGGAGACCTTGTGGCCCTACATCGAGAGCTCCTGGTCCGATCCGGACAGAATCGTCGCACGCCGACCAGGACACGGGGCAATGGGCTACAACCCCTCCTACAAGGACCTGGATGAGTTCTGGTCGCGCACGGGGTTGTGTGCCATGGCCTGTGCCCTGCGTGGAGAGAAGCGTGGGATGCGCACAGCCCTGACGCAGGTAATGGTCGACCGGCATCCCTGGATTCGGAATTCCCATGCCTATGGAGAGCCCGGTGGCGCCCTGGGGTTACTGGGGCTGAATCTGGCTGCGCCGCAGGACTATCGCAGAGTGATCGCAGAGTATGCCTGGTGGTTCGCGCTGGCCTGGGAACCGGGATACGGGTTGCGCTTCACCCAGCCGCACATGGGAGCCCCCTACATGGGGCAGGACGACCTGATCAATGCGGCGTATGCCCTCGTTCTTGCAGCACCACGGCGGACCTTGCATCTCACGGGCGGGACGGATCGTGACTGGCTGGACACATCGTTGCTGCCGGCTCCGCTCAGCGAAGTGCGTGCCAAGCGGAACCGGGAGGGACTGGTCTGGCTGGAAGGGCGTGTCCCGGGCCCGGAAATTGTGTATACCATCGATGGATCGGACCCTGGTGAGAGCGCTGCGCTCTACGAGCAACCCTTTCTGCTGAAGGGGCCCGCCACCTTGAAGGCCCGCACCCGAAGTGGGAACAAGCGGGGCCCCCTGACGGAGATTGCCTTTGCCCCTGCGAAGACCCGTTGGCAGATCGTCTCTGCCTCGGGGCACTCCCGGATCGGGAAAGCCCTGCAGCGGGCGGATCGTCTGATTGATGGAGATCCCAACCTGTGCTGGCTTACGGATAACGGGGAGGATGTGGCAGGCTACCCGCATCATTTTGTTCTCGATTTGAGCGAGGCGACGGAGGTCAGGGGCCTCATCCTCCACCTGTCTCTTATACACATCTGACGCTGCCGACGATATGCAGTG
>CAWWCX010000375.1:0-4297 GCA_963935445.1 uncultured Roseibacillus sp. | reverse complement strand
CATCGAGGCGGAGCAAGGCGTCCAGCTGGGCCATGCAGACAGAGTCGTGCAGGACTTCAATGCGTCCGATCACCTGCTCGGCCGGGCGATACCAACGGGCCTGTCCGGTTTCCAGGTCGAGCCCGGCGAGGAGAGAGCGCCCCCGGATGATAAGGAGGTCTTCCACGACCCCGACCAGTTGGACTCCGAGGACGAGGGTGTTTTCCCAGAGCAGGCGCCCGGTGCGCTGGTCGAGGGCAAATACCCGGCGCGCATCGCGTGGCATGCAGATGACCTTGTTTCCCGCCACCACGGGTGGAGAGCCGTGATTCAGCACACTGCGGTCCGTCTCGGGAATGGGGGAGTAGTGGTAGACCCAGTCCGTGCGCCCGTCCCGGACGTCGGAGCGCGTCACCAGGCCGCAATTTGAGCTGCTGTAGATGGCGCCCTGGTGGACGGTGACCCGGTTTCCATAGACCGCGAAGGCGGGCTGGCTCCGTTCGAGGCTGGCGGTCAGGTCGGAGTCGTGACCCGCAATGGCGATCGGGCTGCGCCAGACCGGGCGCCTGAGACCGGGAGAATAGCAGACGAGGTTGAGTCTGCGTCCGCGCCCCTGGTTGACATCGTGCGGGGAGCTCCACTCGAGGTAGTAGAGGAGATTGTCACTTGGGGTCGGGTCGCCGAGGGGAAGATGAAGAGGGCGGTTGTCGGCAAGGTCCGGCTCATCGTTCCAGAGAATGGCACCGGTGCTGCATTCGAGTCCGGCAATCCCGCGCGGGGTTTGTGAGCTGAAGCCCCAGCGTGTGAAGAGCCGGCCGTTGGCGAACTGGGGACGGAAGAAGCCGGGATGGTTGTTGTCCGGTTTCTTGTTCTCCCCGAGGGAGGGCGGCTGGTGGCTGCTCCAGAGGGGGTGCGTCGGGTCCTTTCCATCGAAGAGGACGAGCATGTCCCTTCCGCTCACGAGGAGGTTGTTCCCTGCGATGGTGAGGTCGAGACTGTTGGGGACGGAACTCGTCCAGGGCGGGGTAGGAGGGATGCGAACGAGCTGGGGTGTGAACTCACGCAGGGTCTTCGGGCTGGCCACCGGCGCGGGGGATCGGGGGTCACGGTTATTTTCGATGAGCTGCCTGCAGATCTCGCTGGCCGGAGTGGGCTTGCCGAGCCAGGGGTATGGGCGGTCAGGATCGGCGTGGAGCAGGAGGTCAGCCGGGTTGTCGGGGCTCTCAAGCTGGGTGCGGGCGGTCCAGATTCCCACTTGGGCGGCTCCTCGGGATTCCTGGTCGGTGGCGTGATTCAGGAGGTCCCGGAAACTGCGCAGGGCGGCTTGGGAGTGGCCTGTGAAGAGGGCGCGGTTGGCAAACTGACGGAGCCCGGCCTGGGCTGAGGGAGCCCAGGGGTAGCGGCGAAAACGAAAGAGGATTTCGGCATCCGTCGGGTTGGCGCTGTATTTCTCCAGTACGTACCGTTGCTCCTGGATGCTGCGAAGCTTCTCGAGCTCGGCGACGGGCTGGCTGAGGAGATGAAGGTCGAGAGCGCGGACCGGGTCGGTGAGGCCGCTCTTGTCCCGCCAGGGTACGATCTGTGGGACGGTCAGGGCTTTGGCGGCAACCCGGTCAATCACGGGAGCGACCAGGCTGGCCGGGCGGGTGGTGACGAGATCCCATTCCAGATCGGGGTCATCCGGTTCCATGTGGGGCAGGGGACTGCCCTCGAAGAGGGGCTGGATGGAAAGAGGCAGCGATTCGCCGTAGGCGTTCCACTCTTCGGAAAAGGTTGCCCAGTGCCTGCGGGTTTCCGCATCGGGGTGATCGAGATCCATCTCCTCCTTGAGCTTGTCGAAGAGGGCCCTGGCCTCCGCCGAGTCGAGCCGTCTGTAGACCTGGGCCTGCAGGATGCGCCAGAAGAGGTCGTGATTGTTTTCGCGGGCGAAGCGGTCCACCAGTTCGCGGGCTTCGAAGAGCCGCTTGTGGTGGAGGCGGTGATTGATCAGAATTGTGGCTGCTTGCTTGAGGAAAGAGGAATTGGCGGAAATGACGCCAAGGCGTTCGAGGGCGCAGAGTTCGCGGGCGGCCTTTTCGGCGGCGGGGTTTTCTGAAAAGGGGGCATTCGGCTGCTCTGCCCGGAGCTTGGCGTCACTGCGGCGTGACTGTTTGAGTATTTCGGACAAGACGTCGAGGGTGAGAGCCATGTCGCTGGGGTTCTGGGCGAGGATCGCCCGGAGGTGGAGATGGCCGGTCTCGATATGGCCTGCCTGATAGGCCTCCGAGGCCAGAGCGCGCAGATTTTCAACGGTCTTCGCCCCGAGTCCGGAAAGAGGCAGCAGGAGCCCGATGCTGAGGGTAGCTGCTGGCACGCGGAAAGTCATCTGGAGAACTCCACGCGGGGAGGGCTCTTGAGTCAACCGAAGAAGGGTGTCAGGCAGGCACACATGGAGATGAGTCGCATGGAGCATTAGCCGAAAGCGCGCAAAAAAGGGCCTCCTTCATTTCGGAATGTTGAAAAGCTAATGCCCCCGGTGGTCGAGTTGTTCCAGATCGGAGAGAGCGGATGGACGGCGGCAGAACGGCTTGCAACCCCACATTAGCCCCTTGTGCTGATGGTTGGATTTTGTACCGTTCGCGGCCCATGAAGGTGCTCCTCGTTCTAGTTTCCCTGTTCGCTTTTTGCCTGGCTGCGACTGCCCAGAATTATGTGTCGGTCTGGCAGTTGGGAATTTCCAACAATTCGCAGACTGAGTTCGCGCAGGAGGACGGAAACGTCAATAGTGCGCCCGGCAGTGCCACGGCCAAGGATGATGACTACTATTTTGCAGGGGACTACCCGGAGCCCATTGGTTCGCTGGCGCAGGACGAGCCGCTGGCGAACATGGAACGGGCGAACCTTGTCGTGGACACCACCAACCGGATCCATTTCAACCTGGACTCGAGTGTGAGCGATGCGACCGACTTTCGACTGACGGTCGATGTCTGCTGCAGTAATCACAACGAGTTTCGCAACTCAAGCGGGCCCATTCCCTTCGATGTCTATGTCAATGATGTCTTCCAGGAGAGTTTTACCACCAATGGTCAGAACAATGGCCATGAGGAATTCACAGTCGAATTCACCGCCGCGGAAGTGGCGGCCCTGACCGGCCCCGGGGGCGACAATGTGGTCTCGATCGAGCGCCAGGCGGGCCAGGGCGGAGGCTGGATGCAGTTCGATACAATCCATCTTGAAGTGGATGCCGATACGCTCTCATGCAGCGAAGCAATCTGTGCTTTCGAGGGGAGTAGTGCCCGCGTCGTGGCCGGTGAGTCGGTCACCCTCTCTTGGATTGTGTCCCCGGGTGCAAGCGAGCTCTCCATTGACAATGGGGTGGGTGACGTGGAGGCCCTGACTGTGGACGGCGTGGGCGAGATCACCGTAGAGCCGCTTGGCAACACGACCTATACCCTCACGAGCACCCTGGGAGGCGAAGTCACGACCGCAACGGTGGAGGTGGACGTTGCCGTCATCGAGTCCTTCACGGTCACTGCGGAGGAAGTTTTGCCGGGAGAGAGTGTCTCTCTCGACTGGGTTGTCGATCCGTCAGCCAGCGTGACAATCGACCAGGGGATCGGGAATGTGGACACTGAGACCGTGGAAGGGACCGGGACGATTCAAATTGTTCCCACCGGTCTGGCCACCACCTACACCCTGACCGCTACCCGGGGACCCGATGTGGAAACAGCCACCCTCCTGGTCCGGACCAACCCCTTCACTCCGGTCTGGACCCTGGGGGTGAACGACGGAACCCAGCAGGAGTTTTCCCAGGAGCGGGGTGGCGCCACCGCCGCGCCGGGGAGTGCGAGTGCCCTCGACGATGATTTTTACTTTGCCGGTTTCTATCCCGCGCCCATCGGGATCGTGGCCTCGGATGAGCCGGATGCCAGTTTTGAGCGTGCTCTCGTGCTGCCGGATCCCGAGGTGAGGATCCACTTCAATCTTCCCGCTTCGGAGGTTCAGCCCGGCAACCAGCTGCGGTTGCGCATCGACCTTTGTTGCACGAACCACCAGGGCGGGGGCCCCATCAACTTTGAGGCCCTCTTCAACGGGGTACAGGTTCTGACGACCTCCACCAGCGGGGTCAATTCGCGTGAGGAGATCCACTTCAGTGACGTTTTCACCGTGGCGTCTGTTTCAGCAGTGCCTGGCGAGAATATCGTTACGCTGCGGAGGGAGGCTGGTCAGGGGGCTGGCTGGATGCAGTTTGACCAGATCCAGTTGGAGAGCGCGCCCGGCCTTGAGTCGCGCCTCGCCCTGGATGTGGAACACTCGCCCGACGTCCCGGGGGCCCTCC
>CAWWCX010000374.1:0-4303 GCA_963935445.1 uncultured Roseibacillus sp. | reverse complement strand
GCCATCGTGATAAGGTGGAGGTCGTGTCGGCCCAGGTCCCAGACTTCCGAGAAGAGAGAACGCAGGGTAAAATAGAGCAGAGCTGTTCCTCCAGCAAGCAGGAGCGGGGTGCTGAGGGCGCGCCCGCTGCGCAGCGTTCCGGTCAGGCCCAGCAACGCTGCCGCCACCACCAGCGGCATCGCCACCGCACTCCGGTGGAGTTCCAACCCCCCTCCCAGGAGGAGAGCCACCAGCCAACCCACGAGAAGAAGCAGGAGGGCCGCGGGCGCTACCCACTCCCCTCCCGCTCCATGCGGTTGATTCTGGACGGGGGCGTCAGTCATTTCCTCATCTTAGTGGGCAAGAGGCTCGGATTGTTCAACCAAGAGCGGTCAGGAGACCTACGAGCACCAGCCAGGAGACCACCGAAACCACAAGCCCGGGGCTCTGGAAAAGGAGCCGCTCGGGGGTTTCCACCACGGTGGAGCGCCAGGCCAGACGCAAGTAACTCATAAGTCCCGTCAGGGCGGGCAGAGCTGTAAAGACGAAGGGGATACGGTCCGGGCGGTTCAGGCAGTAGGCCAGATAAATCGCGGCCGCAAGCAGGGCGCTGCACCCGGTCAGAACGTTCAAAAGCTCAGCGGTATACCCCCGCAGAGCACGCCGCGTGATTCCCATCTTACGCTGGGTCTTCTCAAGAAGAAGCCACTCGCCCTTCCGCTTTCCGAATCCCAGCAGCAGTGCAAGAAAGTAGGTACAGCTCAGGAGCCAGCCGGTCGGATGGGCGGTATGGTCGAATATCTGCAGGGCGTAGGCCCCTGCCCCCACCCGGGCCACAAACCCGATCGCGAGAACGAGGACATCCAGCAGCGGCAGGTCTCGCAAGTAACAGGAATACAGCCAGGACAGCAGGTAGTAGCCGGCCAGAACCCAGGTCGGGGTGTCCCATCCATAAAACCACCATGCCCCACCGATGGCGCTCCCGGCGAGAAGTGCCACCGCGCACCATGCTCTCCGCACGGAGATCTGCCCGCTGGCTATGGGCCGTCTCCGCTTACGCGGATGGCGGCAATCCTCCCCCCGGTTGACAATGTCATTGGCCAGGTAGACCGCACTCGAGACGAGGCAGAAACAGACTACAATGGGCAGAACCGCCAGCCAGGCGCCCACCTCCAGCGCGGACCCGTGGAAAAAAAGCGCCGCCAGGCAGAACCCACTCTTGATCCAATGCGGGATCCTCAATGCGCTGAGCCACATGGAAACCGGTCCGGGATCCGCATGCTCTCTACTCTGCTCGTTCATCTTAACGACACTGTCGCCCACAGGATTCCCTCAGGCCGGACAATACGGAGGGGATTACCTCTCCGCCCCGCCTTTCCCACCAGCATAGCTCCGGACATCCATGAACTCCGGAAGACTGGAGAACGCCGCCCATGTTTTTGCCTTTGCAGCAGGACCGCTTCGACGGAGTTCGTCCAGTTTCTCCACCGTGATCGGGAGCACCCACCAGGGCTCCGGGTCGTAGGCACTTACAAGCTCAATGGGCTCCCTCGTCTCCAGGATGCGTCCTCTGATTCCTTCTAGGTCAGCGCGATCGCGTCCCGCCACTATCCCCCGGTGACCTCGTAACTCGGCCACGTTCCAGTTCCCCTCGCCCCAGGGGCTGAGCCGGAAGTCATTGCCTCCGTAATATCCGTGGAGCGCCAGCCTCAGGCTTACCCCGGGTTCGCGCGAACTCTCGCCGCGAGTCCAGAGAAGAATACGCTCCCCATGAGCCTCTCCCACTACCCGTATCTGCCCCTCATTCAGGAGGGCCAGCAGACGAGCCCGGTTGGAGCCCTCCGTCGCGTTCACACCCCGTTGCCGCTTACCAAGCGTGCGCTCATCAAAAACGACAAATGTGGCGTCCTCCACCCCGGGAGCCTGTTCCTTGGCAAACAGCGCAAGGTGAAACGCCCCGTAGGAGACCAGGCCGCTACTGAGAATGGCTCCCTGCCCCCGGGGCAGGCTGGCTGGGGCGACCGTGCTCCAGGCCTCAAAGACCCGCTGGTTGTGGTCAACTGGTTCCAATGCCCCGTTGGCGAGGCGACTGAAGAACCAACCATAGGCACCCATGGGCCAGAAGCCATCGGTGGAGGGAAAGAGGGTAGAGGCCGAAGTCACAGGAACGCCCCGGCGGAAAGTCGCCATCCGGGCTCCCACAATCCAGGGAAGAATCGTGCCGACAAGGGTCAGGGCGATGATGAGCTGACCCACGCGCCGGCGCGCAATCGCAAACCAGACCTCGTTTCCCCGATCAAAGAAAATGGTCAGCAGGACAGCGAGAGCCGGCAGGAAAAGGTGCCTCGGCGTGTAGAGAACGCAGGCGTAAAACATGAGCGGCAGGAGCACCACACCTGCCAGCAGCAGGCGGTAGAGGGACCGGCCCCCCGCCATGGTGACCGCAAAGGCCAGAAGAAGAAGGAGGAGGGCTCCAAGCCCACCACCGATAAACGCCATGAAGGTGGGCAGGACCAGGAAAGGCCTTGGCATGGCAGCGGAGCCGTCGCTCAGCAGGAAGCCCAGGATGATGGCAAAAACTGAGCCCACAATCATCGCATTCACTCTCCGGTCCCTGAGAAGGATCCGAACGGAATCTTCCCGCATGGAGAACATGGCAAGAAGGGGCAGGAGGAGAATCGCATCCTGGCGGGCCGCGGTGGCAGCCCAGGCGAGGAGGCCTGTCAGGACCGCCCGCCCGGCTGAAGGCCGGGCCAGCTCCCCGCCTTCCCCCTTCTTCCCGGGGAGCGGACGAAGCAGCACGGCGAGCACAAGGAGAAAGGAGGCGGAAATGATGTTCGGCGACAGGAACATGCCGGAGAACGCCAGGACGGGAGTAAAGAGCGCCCCGTAGAGCACGGCCACCTGCACCCCGGACCAACGTCGTTGCGAGCCTACCGCAGCCAGCAGGGCCAGGGAGAAGAGAGTAACCGCAAGGAGGTTTCCCTCCCGAACGATGGAGAGTGAGGAGGCCTCCACGGGGTTTCGCACCTTGAGCCACCCGGCCACCACCCAGTAGGACAAGTACTGCTTGTCATAATTGTAACTGTCGTTGTCCTTGAAATCCTTGTCGCCTACAAGCAACTGGACCGCCCCCTCAAGAAGCGACGCCTGGTCACTTTCCCGCATGGTGGGGCCAACGGCCCATACCTCGAGGCAGATCCAGACCACGGTCACCAGAGAAGCCGCGAGGCGCATCTTTCCAGAGCTCGTCATTTTGACTTTTGTCTGGTGGGGCTCAGAACAGCGAAATACTGGAGCCGCTTACCAAAAATCAGGTTCAGGAAAGGCGGATACAGGTTGAGCGAAATGCGCTCCTCCTCGACACCGAGCCCGCATTGCCCGAAGAGTTCATGCCAGCCCTCCTGAGAGGGATAACGAAAGAGACAACGCACCCCATACCCTGCATTGGCTCCCCAATCGAGGAAAGCGATCCGCGGCCAGGCGAGGAAGGAGCCGGTCTTGTGATCCTTGACGATCACGCGTTTGCGGGCGACCCGCCCCGCTTCTCTCAGAAGGCGACCGGGGTTTTCCTCATGATGGAGAACATCGGCAAGCAGGACATTGTCGAGCGAATCGTCCTCAAAGGGAATCGTCTTTCCGTCATAGGGATCTACCGGGATGGCACATCCTTCCCGCACATTTGTTTCCAGCCCGCGTACCTCGATACCATGCTCGCGGGCGAGGGCCGACCCGAGAGTTCCGGCGCCGCAGCCAATGTCGAGGAGCGACTCCCCGGCAGGCAGACGCTGCCCGATGAGCTCGACCAGGACCTGCAGACGCCGCTCGTACACCGGCGCATGCAACGTGCGTAAAAGTGTCTTCATTCAGCGTCGACCGCTCCCAGGGCCTTCTGGAACAGGGGAGCATACTGCTGGATGAACGAAGTGGCCCGCTGGAGGGCCTTCTTGTCAGCCTCGGCGACCTCCTCGGGGGTGGTGGCACCCTCGATATCGGCGTAAACCATCACGCTGGGATAACCCCAGCGGTTGTTCAGGTTCCTGAACATGTTGTCGAGAACAGTGAGGAGGATACGTTCGAAGTCTGATGGCGTGGACCGATTTGCTCCGATCCACCAGTAGAGGTAATGGGCGCGCACCCTCCGCACGGTCCCATCCTCTTCATTGATCTTACGCAGCAGAGTGTAATCCATCACCTCCAGGTCCTGCCCGCCCACTACGACGGATATCTTTTCCTTCCGGGCGATATGCCATCCCTGCGCCCGCAGACAGACATGGGGCCCTGTCTCTTATACACATCTCCGAGCCCACGAGACCGTACTAGA
>CAWWCX010000373.1:0-4306 GCA_963935445.1 uncultured Roseibacillus sp. | reverse complement strand
GGGCCAGGTGCCTTTGTGGAGCTTACGGTAGAGGGTTTGCTCGCCCGGTAGAGGCTCTCAAGCCGTTTGGCCGGCCTCGGTGTCTTCGTCGAGAACGGCGGGGTCCCAGATGTAGCGGGTGAAGAGGACCTTCACTGAAGCGGTCAGAGGAATGGCAAGAAGGGCACCGAGGAACCCGCCAAGCACCAGGGACCAGAAGAAGATTGAAAAGATAATCGTCATGGGGTGCAGGCCAACCTTGTCGCCGATGATCTTGGGTTGAATGAAGAGTCCGTCGATCTGCTGCACGAGAAAGAAGATGGCAAAGACAAGGAGGGGGTGCTGCCAGTCTCCCCATGTTGTGGCCGCGATAATGAGTGATGGGATGAGGGTGACCAGGAACCCGATGAAGGGGATGATTCCGAGGACGGCGAGGGCCAGTCCGATCACGAATGGGTAGGGAAACCCGATCACCCAGAGGAGAAGGCCGGTCAGTGCGCCATCGATGAAGCTGACCAGAACCTGACCGCGGAAGAACGCGATCAGGTAACCGTTCATCTCACTGAGAGTTTCGATCACTTCGCGTTTGAAACTGGATTCGCGGAGGGGGACAAAGAGGGCCCATCGTTGCTTGATGGTAGAGGTCTCCCTGAGAAAGAAAAACAGGTAGACGGGAACGAGGAGGAAACCGAGTGCGTAGCCGATAAAGCCGAATATCTTGCCTGCCCCGCCCTTGATCCAGTCCCAGCCTGTGAAGAAGAGCTCCTTGAAGTTCTGCTGAATCCAGTGATACCCGCGGGTTTCGGTGATGTCGAAGGCCTCAGCATTTTCTCCCGGGACCCAGGAGGCGAGGTTTTCAAGTCCGGCATCGTAGCCGGCGAAAGTGGCTCCGGGCTGGATCGAGGGTTCTGAATCCGTCCCGGGAGAGATGCCGTTTTCCGGGGGCTCTTTCTTCTGCTCGCCTCCCGCGTCATCCTCCACCTGCTTTGCGAGCGCGATATTCGCCACGTCGCGCAACCACGGTGTGGTGCGGAGGTTCTTTACAAGATCGGCAGCGAAGTGCTCCTGTTTCTGGAAAAGATCCCCCGTCTGTTGAACCACGCGGGGGACAACCAGCGAGAGCGTCAGTCCGGCGAACAGGGCCCCGAGGCCGAAAACGCAGATGATCGAGCGAAGGCGGGTGAGTCCTCGCTTCTCCAGCTTTTCCACAACGGGATTGAGCAGGTATGCCAAGATTCCAGCTACCGCGAGGGGGACGAGGACGGGTTGCAGGTAGGTGAGAACCTTCCCGAGGAGTAAGACGACCCCCACGGACAGCACCCCGATGACGACCAGTGCGATTCCGGTGAGAGCACTCCAGAGGGTACGACGCTGAAAATCGGTTGGGAATTGACGGGACAACGGTCGAAGAAAGGACTCTCTTAGCGGCTGAGGAGGTGCCGGGCGATCAGAAAGTGAGCAGGTCCCCGGAGGCCTGATTCCTCAAAGGGGGGCCTTGGCCAGTTTGTCGAGGATGGCGTTGACGAAGCCCGGGGATTCGGTTGTCCCAAAGTCCCGGGCGAGTTCGATGGCCTCGTTGATGGCGACGGCGGGGGGGACCTTGTCGTCGAAGAGGAGTTCGAATGTGCCAAGCCGGAGGATCGCCCGGTCGACGCGGTTCAGGCGGTCTGGAGCATAGTTTTCAAGGACAGTGGCCAGTCTCTCGTCGATAGAGCGGAGGTGGTGGCGCAGGGCCCGATAGTAGGATTCAATTCGCCCGCTGGCCGAGGAGAGAGCCTCTTCGGCGCGCGCAACCGATGTCAACTCGGGCAAGGAGGCGAGGTCTTTTCCCAGCGCGCAGGAGAGACGTTCTCCAAGAGGGATCAGGATCTCGTGCAGGGAGAGTGCATCCTGGTGGAGTTGCTGGAATGCGGGAAAGTGAGGCTTGCTCTCTACGATTTTGGCTGCGGCACGCAGGCACGAGCGATTCGCGAGGCGGGTGGCCTCCATGCCTTCGCTCAACCTCTGGGCGTCCTTGTTGCCCTTGAGTTCATGTCGGAGCTTGTCGAGGTGCTCGCACAGGACTTCTTCTCCCGAAGACCACGCCCTGAGGGCCTCTCCCAGTTCTCCCTCCTCGTCCCCCGGCTCGATGCGGGCGAGTTCCCGGAGGAGGGGGGACAGTCCATCCCTGATCCTGTCTCGTCCCTGCTGCAGGTGAACAACCGCCCGGGCGCGGGCACGGGTAGACTTTTCGCGTGCGGACTCGAGGAGAAGAGAAAGAACAGCGGGGTTGGGAGTCTCCGGAAGCTCCTCTGCGGGGCCAACCGCGTAGAGAAACTGGACGACGGCCTCGCGGATGCGGCGACGTGAGGAATCAGGCATTGCTTGGGTGCATGCGGAGGGAGTCACCCCGGTCGAGTTCGGAGAAGACCTCCACCATGGAGGCGGCCGCCCGGGCAGCTTCGATTCCCCGGTTGAGCTCGCTGCCGAGGCAGCGGAGGTGGGCCTGGGCCTCGTCTTCCACGAGAAGGACTTCATGAATGACCGGCGTCTTATAATCGAGGGCGAGGCGTTGCAGGGCGTCCGTGACGCTGCGTGCCACGAGGTCGGCATGAGCGGTCTTGCCTCGGATGATGACGCCGAGGGCAATGACACAATTCGGCTGGTCCAGCTCGAGAAGCGCCTTGATCGCGACCGGGATCTCAAAGGCGCCGGGCACGCGAATCAGGTCAACCCGGGACTGGGGCAGGTAGTCACCAAGTTCATCGATCACGTTGTCCACCAGGGCATCCGTGTAGACTTCGTTGTATTTCGAGGCGACGATGGCGAGCCTCTTGTTCTTACTGTTGTTGAGGACCCGTGGCTTTGGTGGGAGCGCCAGAGACATGATGAGAGTGGCTGGAAGCTGAGAGTTGGAGGGCGGCATCCTGCAAGCTGGTCCGCTACCGGCAGACGTGGCAGGAGATGTTCGTGATGGTGAGCGATTGGTCTGGTGACAGGGGAGAACTTCCCTGAGGCGGGGAAATTGACCGTGGGCGCGGTCTAAAGCTTGTGGCCCAGTTTGTCACGCTTGGTCTCAAGGTAGCGCTCGTTGTGTGGGTTGGCTTCCGCCCGAATGGGCAGCTGGTCAACGATTTCCAACCCATACCCTTCCAGCCCAACTACCTTTTTGGGGTTGTTGGTAAGGAGTCTGATTTTACGGACGCCAAGGTCATGAAGAATCTGAGCGCCCATTCCGTAGTGCCGCAGGTCAGAGGCGAACCCAAGTTTCTCGTTGGCTTCCACGGTGTCGAGGCCCTCCTCCTGAAGCTTGTAAGCGAGAATCTTGGCCGCGAGGCCGATTCCGCGTCCCTCCTGGCGAAGGTAGAGGAGCACTCCTCCATCCTCGGCAATTCGTTCGAGTGCGGTGTGGAGCTGGCTGCCGCAATCGCAGCGCCTGGAGGCGAACACATCGCCGGTCAGGCACTCGGAGTGGACGCGGACAAGGGTGGGTAGCTCCGGATCAATTTTTCCGCGGGTGAGAGCGAGGTGGTGTGATCCATCGGTGTGGACACGATAAAGATGGCAGGCGAAGGATCCGTGGTCGGTGGGAAGATCAATGACCTCCTCGCACTCGACGAGACGTTCCGTCCGGCGCCGGTATTCGATGATCTGGGAGATGGTGCAGGCCTTGAGTCCGTGCGTGTGCTGATAGTCCCCGAGATCACCCACCCGTGCCATGCTGCCATCCTCATGCATGATCTCGCAGAGAACTCCTGCCGCGGGGAGGTTGGCCATGCGCGCGAGGTCCACCGCAGCTTCGGTGTGACCCGCCCGGCGCAGGACTCCGTCATCAGCTGCCTGCAGCGGAAAGACGTGTCCGGGTTGGACGAGGGCATCGGCATGGGCATGGGCATCGGCGAGGAGGCCGATGGTGAGGGAGCGGTCGGCAGCCGAGATTCCGGTCGTAACGCCCTCGGCGGCATCGACTGAAACCGTGAAGGCGGTTCGGTGTCCCTCGCGATTGCGTCGTGACATGGGCGGCAGACTGAGCGCCTCGACCCGCTCTCGTGTGATCGGTGCGCAGATCAGCCCGCGTCCGTAGGTTGCCATGAAGGCGATCATTTCCGGAGTGGCCCGGGAGGCCGCTCCGATCAGGTCGGCCTCGTTCTCGCGTCCCGGGTCGTCAGCCACGATCACGAGTTTGCCGGCGGCGATGTCGGCCACGATTTCCTCGACTGGGCTGAAGGTCAGTGCGCTCACGCGATGAGGGGTGCTGGGATTGGATGGTCTTGGGTTGGGCGAGTGGATGGGAGATCCTTTACCTGTCTCTTATACACATCTCCGAGCCCACGAGACCGTACTAGAT
>CAWWCX010000372.1:0-4315 GCA_963935445.1 uncultured Roseibacillus sp. | reverse complement strand
AGCTCGCTGAGTCGGGAACGCCGGGAGACCGTGCCGTCTACACGAAGGGAGCTGGTGCCACCCTGGTCACGGGTTTCGGGACCAACGTCATCCATGAGTTTGATGCAGTCACGGTGGAGGACTCCGCTGATAGCTTTGAACTTCAGGCCGACGGCTCCGTGAACCTGACGGCCGGCCACCATATCGTCATCTATGGCACGCGCTATACGAACGCGACCGGGGGTGCGCGGGCTGGCCTCGATAATACGCTTCTGATCAATGGAGAGGATATTGCCTATGGGGCGGCCTCCAGTTACTCCCGGGATGGGTCCAACAACAACAACTTCGTGCGGGGCGGAGCGATCATCGAGGTTGCCCAGGGAGATTCCCTCTCCGTCCGGTCCCAGCGGGTCGACAACCATCCCCAGACCATCACCCAGCAGGATGCCGATGTGCAACTGGTGAAGCTGGATGACAGCCTTGATTTCCTGCGGCTTGGAACGCTCTTTGACCTTCCCAACCTGATCCCGAACACCTCGGCTGGACCTGCAGTCATCGGGTATGATGTCCAGGATGAGGTAGACTCCGCTTTTGCGCACAATCCGGGCGACAGCCAGGTGACGCTCAATGACGTCGGCCACTATCTGGTCTTTGCGAACACCGGGGTGCGGATCAGTGGAGGAAACCGGCACCGCCAGGCGATCACCCAGCGCCTGACTCTCAACGGAAGTCCGGTTGAGGATTCTTCCACTGTTCTCTACCTGCGCTATTCCGCATCGGGTGACGGCGTTGGAGGGCTGATGGAGTTTGGGGCAGCATCTCTTGGAATGATCATCAAGACCGAGAACCCCGGGTCGCTCCTCGAGGTTGAGTTGCTGCGCGATAATTTGCCGGCGACCACCAACACCGCGGTTGCCCTTGAGGCCACGCGGACTGGTCTTACCATCGTCAAACTCCCTTCCTACGGGGAGTATATCACTCTTTCGGGTCCGTCCCAGGAGATCAGTGCCGCCCAAGGGAACCCCGAGACGCCTCTCGACCTCTCGGGGGGACTTCCGGTGAGCAATCCCTCCTTTAGTTACGAGGCCGGGGTCAGCACTTCTCAGGTGACGATCAACAGGGCGGGCGATTACCTCTTTCTCGCCTCCCACTACCTTGATGACTTTGACACGCCTCCGGGGGAGGCCCGCACCATTACGCGGCAGGGGTTCCAGACCATTCCGAGCGGGGGGACTGCCGGAAAAATCTCCTACGGGCATGGCGGGGCCTACAACCGGGACCGCACTGCAGGAAATGGCGGGGACCGGGCCCGGGACTCCGGGGACTGGGCTGGAGCGATCCTGCCCCTGAACCAGGGAGATGCGGTCGAAACCACTACCGCTCGTTATGGCCTTTCCAATTCCCTGATTGCAAATTCGGTGGGTCTCCAGGCTCTCAACATCGGAAGCATCTCGGCGGCGCCGTTGGTTCCGCAGATTGGCATCAGTGGCCCGCTCAACGTCCTGGTGGGCACGTCCGGCGCGGTGATCACGAATGAGGCTCACCTGCAGACCTCGGATGCAAACACCGGGCCAGAGGGTCTGGTCTATACCATTACGAGTGCCATTACCGGGGGAACGCTCTCCCTTGAGGGGAACGTTCTGTCGAACGGCGCCACCTTTACCCAGGAGCAGGTCAACAATGACCTCCTCACCTTTGACGCCTCGGCAACAGCTCAGGATGGAGGCTTCGAGTTTACCGTCGCAGATGACGAAGGAGGACAGGACACCGGTACCTTCAATATCATTGTGGGTGTCAGCACGGAACTGGCTGAAGACAGTGGCACAACAGATGAAGATACCGCGCTTTCTCTGCTTGAAACGGGGAGTGCGAGCCTGCTTGGCAATGACGTGGGGACAGGTCTTGCTGTCCTTGGTCATGATGCGGCCAGTGCGCAGGGTGCGGCGGTGACCGTTGCCCGGGACGGCAGCTTTACCTATGACCCCAGCGCATCAGGGGCCTTGCAGGCCCTCGCCGCGGGGGAGCAGGGAAGCGATACCTTTTCCTACACGGTCAAGGATTTCCTGGGTAACACCTTCGTTGCAACGGTGACCTTCGTGGTGACGGGGGTCAACGACGAGCCCGTGACCCTTGACGAGAACATCACCAGTATCAACGGGGCGGGAGTTACTCTCAACCTGCTTGGTAATGAGTCTGATCTTGATGGCTCCGACGTCCTGTTGGTTTCCGCGGTGTCCCAGCAGATCTTCGGGGGCGGAGGAGCTGTCACCGGGGAGACGTTCAACTTCGAGCTCGTTCCCCTCGTCTTCACATCCCAGTTCGGAGCCACCGTGAGGGTTTCCGCGGACGGCACCTTCGAGTATGACGCGGGCACGTCCTCCATTCTCCTCGGTCTCGAGCCGGGAGTGACCCTGTCGGAGACGTTCGAGTATGATGTTTTTGATGGAATCAGTACGGTTTCTGCCAGTGTCACGATCACCTCGGGGGGAGCGAGCTGGCCTACCAGGGACTACGCGACGACAAGTTCCGCAAATCCTGTAACTCTCGATCTCCTGTCCAACGATTTCGTGGGGGGAGCCGCAGGAACGGCTTCGCCCGGGGCGGCGATTGACCTGAACGCGGCAGATGCCGGAAATACTGATGCCAACTGGGCCAACGGGGGATCAGGTGGAGGAGCCCTGGTAATGGAGGGTGCGGGGACGGCTTCGGTTCTCATCAGCCCGGAGAGCGCCCCGGTGGGAATTACCGCTGCCTATGACCTTTCGGGAACGGGCAGTGGAGATCTGATCCTCTCGCCCGACGATGCGAACAATCTCTATGGAGGCAACATCTCGACTGGTTCCTTCTCGGTCGAGGTGGTGATGCGTCCCGATGATCACGTGGGCCCGGAGCCCATCTGGGGAGCCGGGGGCAACGGCACGGGTTCGTCCCTCGTCCTGATCGGCGACCAGCTGATCCTCACGATTGGAAACAGTGCCCAGGTGGCGCAGGCCGTAGCCACCATCCCACCGAATGCGATCGCGGGAGGGAACTACGTCCAGGTGATCGGAACTTTTGATATCGTCTCGGACGTTGCATCGCTCTACGTGAACGGACTTCTCGCTGGTCAGGGCACTGCGATCAACATCACGACCGGGGCGCCGGGGAACGTAAACGACTGGGCCGGCACTGATGACGAGGGCATTGGCCGGTCGTCGGGCACGACGGGAGGAGATGTCAACGTCGCGCCTTACCTGGGAGCCTTTGGGACGACGGACATCCCCGACTTCAATGAAACCAATGATCGCTATGATGGTGAACTGGCCATTGTGCGGATTTATCCCAGTGCCCTGACGCTCGCCCAGATCAATGCCAACTATGAGGCTGTATTCGGGGCCGGAGAGCCTGCCTCCCTGGCAGATATCACCGACCTGGCCGGGTCTGGTATCCCGGTAGTCGGGAATGCCGTGGCGCTGCCCTCGGGGGCAACCGTGACCCTGGAAGCGGATGGCACCTTCACCTACGACCCTAATGGGGCCTTCGCCTCGGTGGGACTCGGATTGGTTGTGCGGGACAGCTTCACCTACACCCTGGATACTACCTCGAACGCCGTGGTGACCGTGAATGTCGATGTGGAAGGAACGAATCCCAATCCGCAGGTCTCCCTGATCGCTGACCAGGTTTCCGTGGATGAGGGTGAGTCTGCGACGTTCTCCCTCGCCTCAGCGGCAGCGGTTTCAGGGGCAGTCACGGTCAACCTGAACTTTAGCGGACTGGCCGGCTCGGGCGAGGATTTCTCGGGGTCAGCCAGCGTGGTTATCCCAGATGGAGGAAGCTCGGCCCAGATGACAATCGATGTCCTTTCCGACAATCTCCATGAGGGACTGGAAAATGTCATCGTGACCGTGGAGAGCGTGGAGGGCAATGCCGTGGTGGGAGTGCCTGCCGCCGCCGAGACCCTGGTCAACGACGGTGATTCAGAGCCGGTGTTTTCGATTGCGGCGGATCAGGCCAGTGGGGCGGAAGGTTCCACCTTCCAGTTCACCATCCTGCCCGACGTGGCCTCTCAGTTCGATCAGCCGGTAACGCTGGGCTACTCCGGAAGTGCCGTGAGCGGTCAGGACTTTTTTGGCGAGACCTCTCTCGTGATTCCAGGAGGACAGGCCTCGGGCAGTGTGAGTCTCGTCCCCTTTGACGACGGCCTTCCCGAGGGTGTCGAAACCCTGACGGTGACCGTGGAAACGGTGGGCACCGGTACGCTGGGCGAAAACTCCTCGGCGACCAGTGAGGTCTTGGACGGGGCCGGAGCGCTTCTCTTCTTTGCGGACTTCGAGAATGTGGACCCCTTTGGGGATCC
>CAWWCX010000371.1:0-4366 GCA_963935445.1 uncultured Roseibacillus sp. | reverse complement strand
GCTCTTCCTCTGCCTGGACAAACGGACCAGAACAAAGGGCCGCAAACACAGCGAATTGCAGTTTTACTGACAGGGATCCGTTCAACATCGGGTTTGGGCGTCACGACCATTTCCGGGATTGCCCGGCGTGCCAATCCAAATCGCCGGGACAGCTGAAAACCCTTCGCGGACTGCTCCACCCGAAGGCGTTTTTTCTTCGGGAGCCTTCACACCCTTTCTTGTCAGAAAGCGTCACCAAAAGCTCAGGGGATGACCACCCTGAAAAACTCTCTATCGTTCGAGGCGGCCTGGGAATGCTGTAACGGATTTCCCGTTCCCGTCCTCAAGCTCCCGACATTCTGCCAGGTTTCCAGGTCGGAAGAGCGTTGTACCCGATAGCGCATACCTGCAGTTGTCTGCCAGCTCATGTTGACATTCCCATCGCTGAGCCAGACCGAGGCAACAGACACCTCGGGAGGAGGGCTCGGGGCTACATCAAAGGTGAACCATCGTATACCGTCTTCTGGAAGGCTCCCTGCAATTGGTTGCCCTGTTCCCACTCTCAGCACAAAGCTGGCACCCTCCGGGGATGCCTCAACGGAAAATCCATCCCTGAAGACTGTATCATACTGACCGACCGCGACGTAATACGTTCCTTCCGCGAGGTTTCGCGCACTGATGAGGCTTTGTCTGGTTCCACCGAAATCATCATTTTCAAGGAGCAAATTCCCCTCGGGACCGTAAAGAGCCATCTCCGTGTCGATGGTGGATCCCACTGTGCTGAAGGTGAGTGGGAGACTCCCATCACCCAGAATTCCCAGCCTTACTGGACGTTCTGGAGGAAGCCCCAGCGGGTTGGGGCGCATCTCGAATGAAAACCACGTTGCCCCAGCCTCCGGAATGCGAGCCCGTAAATTCTCACCCGAGGGACCGACATTGAGAGTGAAGATGCCCCCGGAAGGCCCCCCGGTCGCTGAAAACCCGTCCGCAAAGCCCGTATCGAAAGCCCCGACCGCAAGATACCACGTCCCCGGCAACAGACCACTGTAGGCGAAGCTGCTTTGCAGCGTCTCCTCGGCATCGTTGTTTTCTGCAGCGAGAACACCCCCGGAGGTGAAAAGAGCCATTTCCGTGTCAATGAGTGATTCAAAGGTATTGAAGGCCACAACCGTTTCCCGGTCGCCAAGGACTCCGAGCGGAATGGCATTCGCCGGAGAGGACCCGGCGCCCTCTATCAGTTCCGGATTGGTGGGAACGATCTGGATGCCGTGGATTCCCGAGTTGTTGATCCCCCGGTTGATCCGCACCGAGAAGGAGCCCGAAGACTGGTTGCGGAAGACGCAGTAGTTTGCGAGGGGGTGTCCGGTCCCTTGATTCGCAGTCATCGTGTAGAAATCCGGGAAGGCTCCCTCAATGTCGGAGAACTGGGAGAAAGTCGCGTAGGAGAAGGTCTGTCCGGCGGTTGTGCTTTCGATTGCCCCAAGCCGTCCGTTCATATCCGCTCCCATGTAGACGTATACATCGTAATTCGCATAGGTAATGTTCAGAATATCGACTGTCGCGAATCCCTCAGGCCCGACATTGTCAAGGTAGCCGTTCATCAACTTGCTGTCCCCGGACCCGTTCCCATTACTGGAGAAGTAGCTATCACTCGCGTCCCAGGTCACAATGGCGCGACTGTCCTGCCCGTCGCTGTCAATCAGCGTAATCCCCTCCCTGAGAAAGTTTAAATTATTTCCACTCGTCTCCCCGTCTGTATTGTTCCAGTTCATTTGAGCGACCTCAGGATATCCCGCTCGCTCCCCCGGAAGAATCACACCGGTTGAATCGCGGGCACTGACAAAATTAATCCCGATGCTGCCACCGGTCTCGATGGGACGATCACCCGCATTGTTGGGGTCGGTTCCGAGTTCCAACTCCAAGGCGTCGGTGATGCCATCTGAATCGGTGTCCACCGTATCCGGGGGAACCTCATCGGGAACCAGGTCCCACCAGGTCATTACCGCTCCATGAGTGACCAGGTCCAGTCTGCCATCTCCATTGACGTCCGCAGTAAACAATCCTGTGCCACTGCAACGAGACTCGACTCCGCAACCGAACGGTTCGTTCATTCGAGACAGCGTCAGGGAAAGCATCCGGGAGAGCTGTCCTCCTTCCATCTCGCGGTAGAGAACATTGTTGCTCGAAGGCCTCCCCATGAACCAGTCCAGGTCGCCGTCCCCATCGAAGTCCACGACATGGAATCCTTCCAGACGGCCGGCGGCGGGGAGGCTCCACAAAGTGTTAGGGTTCAATCCGAACGCGCCAGTGAAATTCCCCCTCCCATCACCTCGATGATAACCAAAGCGTGGATTGGATGTGGCTGATAACCCAGCTATATCAAGGTTCGAGTCATTATCCATGTCCGCAAGAAAGATCTCCTTTCCCGCCCCAAGCCAACTGGTTTCCGGGACCACTGTCCTCTGCCATTGACCGCCCCCCCTTAACGGATTCTTCATGCAGATTATTTCGCCTAAACGGTCGATCCTCCGAGGGAAAGTACTGACAACAACATCGATATCCCCGTCTCCGTCCACATCTCCGGTGGCGACTCCTGAAGGATTCAGGCCGTCCTCCTGCCAGATTACCTGGACCCCCCCGTAAGTCCCGTCCCCGTTGTTGGGGATCCACGCAATGCGGCTCACTGAACTCCCTTGCAGAATGATGATATCAAGGTCACGGTCACGATCGAGGTCTGCCGTAGCAACGCCAACGATAAACTTTGCCCCGGTGAAACTCTGATTGAAAAAGTTCGTCTCGAGAATCGTCGTCTGGGTGAAGGAGCCCTGGCCATTGTTGGTGTGAACCCGCAGCGCAGCCCCCCGTCCCAGGTCCCATCCAGTGGTTGTGAAGCTTTGGCCAAAAGACCCGGTAACCACATCCACGTCCCCATCATTGTCCATGTCTGCCACCTCAAAGGGAAAATCTAAATATGTCTCCTCCGCATTTGATATCGGAAGGACCGCCCAGTCCTCACCCCCGTCATTTCGAGCCCATGCGATTCTGTGGCCAAATGACCTCCCCGGGACGATGGCGAAGTCCTGAATGACGAAATCTATATCCCCGTCCCCATCAATATCGGCGGGCTTGGCATTCCCGGCATCCACGTCCTCAGGCAGAGAGATATTGTTCCGAATGAGGTCCGCGATCTGGGCAACGCCGAGGCCGGCACCCGCTAAAAAAAAGGCCGCGCAGACCGCGAGGGTTCTGACCCGCAAGGGTGCAGGGACAAGCGAGGTGTCAGGCATGGAATTCGGGACTGAGGAAGAGTCTGCGAGAAACACCCTGCCTGAGCAATTTCTTAAATCAAATACAGCCTGGTTGCCTGGCGCTGCCGGACCACCCCCAACACACGATTTGATGCCGAGCCCACCGCTGCACCCACCCGGGCTTTCTTGAGGGCGGTTGCCGGGGCACGGTGTATTCCAACCTCAGGGCCCGGAAGCCGCAACCAAGCGACCGGCTGCACAGCTACCTGCCGGCAATAACCTTCACGAAATGCACCTTGTTGGGCTCCCCCTTGCGCTTGCCGAGACGAAGAAGCCCTTCTCCACAGGTCACCATGCTTTCGTTGTCATTGAGCCGGCACACCCCTGAGTTTCCCAGGGTGGCATGGTTTTGCGCGATGAGAACCCGTTCGGTGTCCCGGATTACGCGAAGCGTTTCGGGATGGACCTGCCCGATGAACAGGGGCGCGCGATGCCTGAACACGTGGTCATTGTCCGCTCCCCTGCGGGTGTAGACGAGGAACAACCCTCCCCCTGCCGTAATCCAGTGCTGCTGCGTGTTGTAACTGCCCAAGGGTGTCCCATCGTCAAATTTCCATTCGCGAATGGGCTCGAAATTAATCCCATCATCTCCCTTTGTCACAAAAGCGGAATGGTCTGCGCGAAGGGTCAGGTAATACCGGCCTTCGAATTCGGTGAGCGATGGCTCGTAGAGCCCCCTGTCCCGGGGAATATTCAACTCCGAACCATGTTCCCTGTAGGCGAGGGTTTTTCCGTCGAACCCACAGCGGACCACCACGCTGGTGTAGTTGCGACGTGCAGCACCTCTCTGGTAACGGACCGGCAGAAGGATCTCACCATTCGGCAGGTCGACGCGCTGGTTGTTGCCTGCATTCGCGGCCACGATCGGCTCCCCGGCATGGTCCTTCTCCGGCATGGACAGGAACCTCATCGGACCCCATTCGCCACTCTTCGGGTTCATGACCGCATATGATACTTTTTCCCTGGTGAAGATCTCGCGCTTGCCCCCCTCGAAATTGAAGGTCTTTCCAGTCGTGAGTACCGACCCGGTTTTCTGATGCCAGGTCGGCCACAAATCGCCAATAGCCACTTCGAAGCCG
>CAWWCX010000370.1:0-4367 GCA_963935445.1 uncultured Roseibacillus sp. | reverse complement strand
GGGTCTCGTGGGCGGGGAGATGTGTATAAGAGACAGGGAAGGCCGAGAGGGCTGCCGAACGACGGGAGCGGGGGCTGGGCGGGGCTTCGCTGTGGGAGAGGGGCTCTGGCGGGCGATCAGGGGCGGGCGTTCAGACCGGGTCCCTTCGCTACTGACGAGGACCGGGGCGGGTGATCCGGGAGAGACGGGGCCGGGCGAGGCCCAGGCGTGCTTTCTGGCGGGCTTGTCAGCCCAGGCTTCCACATAGTTCCCGTGGCGGTCGAAGGGCCCGTAGCCGGGATTGTGGGAAGCTGTGGCTGAAATTCGGCCACCTCCACCACCACCGCTGCAGCTGGACAGGAGTGTCGCGCAGGCAGCAGCCAAGAGTGCGGGCGTAATGAGGAATGACAAGCGGGAGTGCATCAGGATCAAGGAAAGGCTACCCGAACACGCCGGTGGAGGGGTCGCCGGAGGTTGCGTCCCCGCTGCTTGCACCGAGGACACCGTCAACCATGCCGTGCAGGCTTTCTGGAACATGTTCCTTGATGAAGTCTGCAACGACCTTGACCGTCTCGGCGCTTTTTTCCGCATCGAGGCCGATCTGCTCCATGAGTCGTTCGTTCAGTCCTGCCATGAGCAGCTTCTAGCGGGATCGTGGACGGGCATCAAGTGGATTGGCAGTTTTGAAACGCCCTGATCTCCCCGGGAATGTCAACTACCTGGCGTCCACCCGGATGCGCATGAACCGGGGACCAGGGCCGGACGGATTCAAAGCGCGGACCTGGAGGAGTTCCACCTGTTCATCAGAAGTGGGCTCAGAGCCGATGACCGGGCCTGCCTGGCTCCATGTCAGCAGGTCCTTGGAGGTTTCCACCGTAACCTGAACATCGTCCGCGCCCTTGAGGCGGGGAAATTGAATTACGAGGTAGTGGCTGGTCACGCCATCCACCTCGAGCGGGAGACGGGCCGTGATAAACGGGGGGATGGAATCGGGCTCATTGGGGTTACTCCCCATCGCATACTCAAGAAGGGCGGGAAGACCATCGCCGTCGAGGTCGCTCTGTTCCTGCCCCCGGGTCAGGTCGTGTCTCGCAAGCCAGTCAGTCAGGAGAAGGTGGTCGCCGGATCCCGGGGTGCCCCCGACGGTGGTGCTGGCGCGCCAGTTTCTCGGGTCGCTGAGATCGGCTCCGGGGGTGGTAGTGGCGAGGGTGAGAGAGTATCCCCTGCCATCCGGCGTCGGAGGCCAGGGAGCGGTGTCACGGTAGGCAAAGTTCTGAATGACCGTGCCAGTCGTTCCGTGGCTCAGGGTGAGGTTCTCTCCTCCGTTGGAGAGGTCGGTGGCATTCTGGAATATGCCTGCCACGGGGAGATTTCTTCCGTATCGGAATTCAAACGCAGCCAGGTCCTGCACGAGGAGGACACGTTCACCGGGGGCAACCTCGACCATGGAGGAATGCCTGCGGAAGTCAAAATCGATACCGTCTTTGAAAACGAGATTGCTCAGGTCAACTGGCGTCGTCCCCACATTCTGGATTTCGAGGAATTCAAAATCTCCACGATTGTTGTGTCCGGCCGCAAGCTCAGCCGCGGAAGGCGGGGCCGGACGATAGTGGATTTCCGAGATGACGAGGTTGTCTCTGCTGGGTTCCTCGGTCCCCACAACAAAGAGGGCCTCCGTAAGGGCTGACCACTCCCCGCCTCCGCTGCGCGCTCGGGCCTTCACTACTGCGGAGGACGTGAGCTTGAGAGTTCCGCTGTAGGTCGTCCCGAGCGGATTGCCGGTGAAGGCCTGGCGTGGATCAGAGCCGTCCATGGTGTAGTAAATGGTGGCTCCGTCCGGGCTGGTGATGGTCAGATTGAAGTCCTGGCCTACGGTGCCGCCGTGCCGGCTGAAGGCGGGAGCTGAGGTTGCGGGGTACCAACCTCGATTCTTGATCTGTTGGAGGACCGTGGAGGTGCGGCGGCGGAGGTAGGAGCGGAGGATGCGGTTGCGCTCGGTAGTCCATTCGTTCCCCCGGGTATAGGGTTGACCGGGCCGCTTGTTGTCTCCCCAGCGTGCCGACTCGGCCCGGATGGCTTGATCGATGATGGCGAGGCGCCGTTGGTAGTGCGCGATCACACGGGAAGGGGTGAGTTCGCCACCATTGAAGAGCTCGCGCCGGACGAGGTCGGCAAAGATGAGCTTGTACTCCGCGTTGTTCATGAGGCGGTGCTGAAAGCCGGTGGGCTTGCCTGCGTTGTTGCGTCCGGTCGCGTCGTCTCCCTCGCCCTTGAGGACGTGTTCGGCATCCCAGGAATGGAAGTGCCACTTCGCGCCGGGGAGTCGTCGATTGAAACTGGCATACCAGTTGTGGTGATCCCAGTCGGTGTTTCCACAGAAGTAATTCACGAGCATGTATTTCGCGAAGTCCTCGAGGTCGAGGAGGCTGGCTACCCGCTGAAAGTTTCCCTGGCCTGCCAGGTTCTGGTCGAGAAGGCGGCTGAGCCGGTTGTAGCTGGAGCTTGAGCCGCTGACTACGGTGCTCCCCGAGTGCTTGACCACATCGTAATCCGTGTTGTCGCCACCGAAATAGGCAGCTGCGAAGTTGTCATCCGGTCGCTCGTGGATGGTGTGCATGCCCCAGTAAATTCCGGCCACGTAGACGTGCATGTGGCGGCCGTGGGGAGCCTTGCCGCCGAGGGCGTTCTGAAGGTCGGCCACGAATTGATCACGGACGTATTGACCGAGCACGCGCTGGCTGTGGCTGGGGTGGTTCCAGACGTTGTTGAGGCGCCCGTCGATCACGAGTGTGTCGAAGCGATCGGTAGCCTCGTTTCCGAAGGGAATCCAGGGCTTGTCGAAGACCTTGTGGCGGAGGTCACCGTTCGTGAACTTGACTCGCATGGAAAGGTGGTTGCTCTTCCAGCGCCCCGTCGAGGATCCACCCACGATCTGGACGGTGCCATCGATCTGAAAACCCGGTTCCCCGTTTGGGTCGGCAGGATCTCCATTCGGGTTGATGAATTCCACGGAGCAGTCCCGCTCCACACCCTCCCCCGAGATGTAGATCCCACCCTGACCCCACATCTGGGCGAAAGGGAGAGAGATGGACAGGGTTGGGATCTCCAGCAGGTCGTCCGCGACGCAGCGACTGGCCATGTCGCTGTGCCGGGTCACCGATCTGTCCATGTCCCAGTCCGGTCCGGGATTGCCCCAGTTTGACCAGGATTGACTGGGGGTGCCCTGTTGGAGGACGTCGTTCGCAAAAACGTAAGTCTGGGTATCGACGTTAGCGGGTTCATGACCGGCCTTGAGGGCATAGGCCCGGAGAACCGTCGTGGTAGAGACATCCACGCTGGCGCTGGGCGGGGTCTCGTCATTAGGAGCATTCACCCGGATGCCATTGAGCGGAGCGGCACTGGGGACCGTGCTGTCAGTGGTGTAGACAATGCTTGCGCCCGGTGTGGCGGAAGTGATGACGACAGTCTGCGGGCGGTCGAAGAATCCACGATCAATGGAGAACCGGGTATCAGCCACAAATCCCCGGACCGCGGTGGAATCATTAGGGGCATCAGGAGTCGGGCTCAGAAAGAACCCGGATTCCAGAGGGGGCGATTCGCCGTAGAGTCCGAAGGAGATGTCTTCGGGCTGTGCGCCGTAGGGGCTGAACTGGTGCACGACGGCACCTCCACCGTCACTGGTGGGTCTGCTGAGCGAAAGGAAGCCGCCGCTTTTTTCGAGCGCGAAGCTGGTGTGAAGCTCGCTGCCGGAGGCGCTGCGATCCTTGGTTGAAGCGAAGACAACGAGAAAGCTGTTGGCGGCTACGGTATGGGCTGGAAACGTCCACTTGGTGAGGTCATCCGGGTCGTCGCTGAGGTGCCAGCCGGAGATGGAAACAGGCTGGTCGGTGGGGTTCCAGAGCTCGATCCAGTCAGAGCTCTCGCCATCTTCGTCGAGGAGAGTGGACCGGTTCTGGGCCATGAACTCGGTAATCAAGACGGTATCCAGGGTATTGAAGGCAGGGGTGCTTGCGGAATTGCCGGGGTCGCTCCCACTGGAAACTTCGGCTCCGTCCTTGAAACCATCACCATCGGAGTCGCTGGCCACGGGGTCCGTGCCCCTGCTGAATTCCTCAAGATTGGTGAGGTCGTCGAGTTCGGGATCTCCAGAATGGTCCTGGCGGAGGTTTCCGAAGTGCCGCATCTCCCATTCGTCGGGGAGGCCGTCGCCATCGGAATCTTCTGATAAGGAGCAGGGTGCAGTCAGGAGCAGAAAAAGGCCGAGCAGGCATGTTCTGCTGAGCGTTGTTGAGATCTGCATTGGGGGAATCGAGATGCCGTGAGGGGCCATTACCCTATGGCAGCCCGGTTCCCGGAGAAAGGGTGAAATACTAGCGGGCAATCACTGC
>CAWWCX010000369.1:0-4414 GCA_963935445.1 uncultured Roseibacillus sp. | reverse complement strand
GTGGAAATGGCCGACGCCCTCTCCGAATCCGCCTACGAGGCCATGATCGAGGACACTCTCCTCCGCATGCAGATGGGCCTGCTCTTCGGAACCCTCACCTTCCTCTGTTATCTTTCCTCTGCGATCATGCACCACCGGGCCAAGAAACGGCTCCAGCGCGCCCTCGATGAGCACCGCCACCGCGCCATCCTCGACGAGTTAGGCGAGCTGGGAGAGGAAACCCGCCAGGGAACGGGCCCATGATCCCCGGGTCTTCTTCCTCCCCTGCCCGCTCCCATCGCCCCGAACCGCCCGGAGACCACGAATTGACCCGTTTTTTCCCTTCCCCGGGACTCCCCTCACCCTCTAGCTTTTTCCCGCACTCGGCCTCAGGAGCCCGGGCCACACGTTCCCGGATCCCGAATTAACAAGAACCAGAAACCATCTCTGAATCATGTCCAGTAAACCTGCATTGCACAACGCCATGTGGCCCGGACTCGTCGGCAAGGGCGACGAGGAAGGCCAGGAACCCCCCATCTTGCTCGACCGCATGCTCGAGCTCACCGCCGCGGCCGAGGTCAACGGCCAGAAGTTCGACGGAATCGACTACTTTCTTTTTCACCCCCACACCGATCCAGATTCCACGGATGACCAGCTCAGGGAAATCGCCGACAAGATCGCTTCCCATGGGTTCGCCGTCGGCTCGCTGGTGGCCCCGGTCTGGCCCGGAACCGTCGGCGACTCCGCAATGGGCGACGACGAAGCCACCGGCAAATTCCTCAAGGCCGTGGAGGTTGGTTGCCGGATCGCCAACGTCTTCAATGAGCACGGCATTCGAAAGTCCGGCGTCATCCGCATCGACTCCGCCGAGTTCGGCGTCGAAGAATGGCGCAAGGACCCCGTGACCAATACCAAGCGGATCGCCAATACCTTCCGCGAAGCAGCCAAGATTGCTGCCGACCACGGCGAGCGTCTCGCCGCCGAGGGCGAGATCTGCTGGGCCGGCATGCACTCGTGGAAGGACATGCTCGATCTGCTCGAAGAAGTCGGCATGCCCGAAACCCTCGGCTTTCAGGCGGACATGGCGCACACCTACCTCTACCTGATGGGATACAACGCACCCGAGCATGCCCTCCTGCAGGAAGGCTACAGCGACGAGGAATTCTGGCCCGCCTACGAAGAGATGGTCGACAAGCTGCGCCCCTGGACAAACGACTTCCACGTCGCCCAGAATGACGGCACGGTGCACGGAGCCGGCTCTCACGACAAGACCGGCAAGCACTGCCCGGCCGACGATCCGAGCGGCAAGCTCGACATCACCAAGGCGGCCGGCTACTGGCTGAAGGATGCCCCCGCGCGCGGCATTCAACACCTCTGCTGGGATGGCTGCATGTTCTCAAACGCCACCCTTGAGGACCCCGCGACCTGGAACGCCATTCTCGATGCCATGATCAAGGTTCGCGATGCCCATGGCAGCAACTGGAGCTGAAGCAATCCCTGAAACAAACACTTCATCATGAGCGAAAAGAAACCACTCAACATCGGTCTCGTAGGCTACGGCTTCATGGGACGGACTCACTCGAACGGCTACAAACGCGCCAACGATTTCTTCCCGGACCTGGAGTATCGACCCGTCCTCAAGGCCATCTGCGCCCGAAACGAGGAGCGCGCCCAGGCATTCGCGGACCAGTGGCAATTCGAGTCCGTCGAAACAGACTGGAAGGCCCTGATTGCACGGGATGACATCGATGCCATCGATATCTGCACGCCCAACGACACCCATGCCCCCATCGCCATCGCCGCGGCTGAGGCTGGCAAGATGGTTCTCTGCGAAAAACCGCTCGCCCGGACGACGGAAGAGAGCCTCCCCATGGTTGAAGCAGTCGAAAAGGCAGGGGTCGCCAACACCGTGTGGTACAACTACCGCCGCGTTCCTGCGGTAACCCTCGCAAAGCAGATCGTCGACTCCGGAAAACTCGGCAAGATTTTCCACTATCGCGCCAACTTCCTGCAGGACTGGACCATCAGCGCCGAACTTCCGCAGGGGGGTGAGGGCCTCTGGCGCCTGGACGCTGCGGCAGCAGGCTCCGGAGTCACTGGCGACCTCCTCGCCCACTGTATTGATACAGCCATCTGGCTCAACGGTGGCATCAAGGACGTTTCGGCCGTGACCGAAACCTTCATCAAGGAGCGCATCCACACCGCCACCGGAGAGAAGCAGGAAGTCACCATCGACGACGCCTGCCTCTTCCACTGCCACTTCAATAACGGATCACTCGGCCTCTTTGAGTCCACTCGCTACGCCCGGGGCCACAAAGCGCTCTACACGCTCGAAATCAACGGGGAGAATGCCTCCATTCGCTGGGACCTGCACGACCTCAACCGCCTCGAGTACTTCGATCACTCCGATGAGGGCCAGGTGCGCGGCTGGCGCAGCATCCACATCTCGGATGGCGACCATCCCTATCTGGACAAGTGGTGGGTCCCCGGCCTCTGCATCGGTTACGAACACACCTTTGTCCACCAGGTTGCCGACTTCCTTGCCTCCCTCAGCAGTGGCGAGCCCTGCAACCCGACCTTCCGCGATGCCCTCGAGACGGCCAAGGTCTGCGATGCCGTCCTCGCATCCGCTGCCGACCGCAGCTGGAAAGATGTGTAGGGCTTGCCCGGGGGCGACTCGCCCTTCCCATCTTCCTTGATCAGGAGGCCTCCAGCGGAGGCCTCTTTTATTGTCAGAAACCAGTGCGGATTTGAAATTCCCACGGGGGCTCCGGACACGGCTTCCACATCATACACGTTCCCAGCATCCCTTCCTTCCGTCCGGTAATGGAGGGGGAAAAAACCTTGGACTCCCCGGACGAAAGCTGGCACACAAAGCTCCCCAAATCACGACTACCATGCTCCAGGAAGGCATCCTCAATCCACACATCCTCGACCTCATCGCCCGTATTCGCCACACGAATACCCTCGTTATCTGCGACTGGGCTTTCCCCTACTGGAGCGAGATCGAGACCGTCGACATCTCCCTCACGCGCGGCATCCCAAACGTCCTGGACGTCCTCAAGCTGCTCCAGCCTAATTTCAAGATTGGCACTGTCTGGCAGGCCGAGGAATTCCTCCACACCAATCCAGCCGAAACAATCAAGGACTTCGACGACTGCTTTGCCACCTTCCCCGACGCCCGGATCGTTCGCGAACCTCACCTCGATTTCAAGGCCCGCGTCCCGGGGGCGATTGGCCTCATCCGGACCGGCGATCCCACTGCCTACGGCAATGTGATTATTGAGTCTGTATGATCTGCCAGGCAGGCAGTGGGCCTGTCTCTGCCTGAATCTGGAGCCGGATACAGCCTGCGGTTCCTCCCCAGCATTCTCTCTTCTCCCCTCAGCGCGCCAATGAAAGCCATTCAGTTTACCGAGCCCGAATCGATCGCCATGATCGATCTTCCTGAACCCGCTCCACCTGGTCCCGGAGAAGCGCTCGTCCGCACCCATCGGATGGGCATCTGCGGCACGGACCTGTCCGGCTACCTCGGCAAGATGCCCTTCTTTTCCTATCCGCGTATTCCCGGACACGAACTTGGGCTGGAAATCCTCGCTCTCGGTGAAGGCGTCGACAATGTCCGCGTCGGCGACCGCTGCTCGCTCGAGCCCTACGTCAATGATCCCGCATCCACTACCAGCCGGAACGGCCATAGCAACTGCTGTCCCGGGGTGCAGGTTCTCGGCGTCCACACCGACGGCGGCCTCCGCCCTCAGTGGATCTGTCCTGCTCACAAGCTCCACCCCGGGAACGACCTCTCCTACGACCAGCTCGCTCTGGTGGAAACTCTCGCCATCGGTTACCACGCGGTGGTACGTGCAGATCCTCAGGCCGGCGAAACCGTCCTCGTCATCGGAGCCGGCCCAATTGGCCTCGCCACCCTCGAATTCCTCCGCCTCCGGGAAGGTGTGAACATCATCGTCATGGACATGGTGGAGAGCCGTCTCCAGTTCTGCCGCGACAAACTCGGTATTCCCCACACCATTGTCTTCAGGCCGGATGGAAGCCACCTTGCCGAGCTCGAGCAGATCACCGGTGGCGAACTTGCCAATGCCGTCATTGATGCCACCGGAAGCGCCAGGTCCATGTCCACCTGCTTTGAGTATGCGGCCTTTACCGGGCGCGTTATCTACGTGGGCATTACCACCGAAACTCTTTCCTTCCCCCACGCACCGGTACTCCACCGACGCGAACTCACTCTGCTCGCCAGCCGGAATGCCCTGCCCGCTGACTTCGGCAACATCATTGCGCTCATCGCAGCCGGCAGGATCGATACGGACATCTGGATCACAGACCGGCTGGCCTTCGACGATGTCCCGTCAGGATTTGCCGCCTTCACCGACACATCCCGTGGAACCGTCAAGGCCCTCATCGAGGTGCCCTGAGGGCCCGG
>CAWWCX010000368.1:0-4420 GCA_963935445.1 uncultured Roseibacillus sp. | reverse complement strand
CTGGGATGATGTGGTTCGGAGGGGGCGGGGCCGTAGGAGATGGCGGAACGGAGTTCTCCAACGTCCGCGGTGGCGACCTGCACGACCCCGGGATACCAGCGCAGGGAAGAGCTGCTGAAGCAGGGCACCTCCGCCCTGCGGGCGAGTTGGAAGATCTCGACCGCGTCCTTCACGGATCCCGCAACGGGTTTGTCGATGAAGAGAGGCTTTCCGGCTGCGATGACAGGCCGGGCCTGGGCAAGGTGGGGGCGGCCGTCGAGGCTGGTGAGAAGAACGGCGTCTACGTCGTGGCACATCGTTGCGATGTCGTTGTAGATCTTCACGCCGTATTTCTCAGTAAGGGTCTTGGTATAACCGGGGACGCGACTGATGCTGGAAGGGATGTCCGGGCTGCCGCCCTTGAATGCGGCGATCACGGTCGCCCCGGGAACATGATTGGGATTATCCGGATCGTTGAAACGCGAGGTAAATGCAATTACGTGGGAGGTATCGAGTCCGATCAGCCCGAGGCGGAGGTTTTTGACGGGTTCCTCGGCGAGAGCAGAAAGCGGGGAGAGAGAAATAACCAGAAGTGCGGGCAGGAATCTCATTGGAAGAGGCTAGGCCGCCGAGAGCCCGGTGGGGAAGCTGGAATCGTGCTGTTTCGGATTTCCGGGCGAGAAGGTGTTGCCGGGCCATCAATCCATCGTTGGCATGCCGTGGTGACCCGCTAGGGTGCCCCGCTATGAAGAGGGCCCTCCTGTCTCTGGTTTCGCTTGCACTCGTCTGGGGCGCGGAGGCACAGGAGTGGGAAGATGCCGCCGTCCCGGGGACTTGGAACGGTTCGACTGAGAAGTGGTTTCGTTGCTGGGTGAAGGTGCCTGACCACTGGACGGTGATGACAGGGCGTTCCCTCTGGCGCGAGTCGGTGACCTTCACGGTCACGGATGTAGCTGGTGTGCATGAGGTTTACATCAATGGGCAGCGCATTGGAGGAGCGGGAACATTTCCCCCCCGGTTCAGAAAGTCCACGGAGGAGAGGATGGCCCGTTACAAGATACCTCCCGGATTGCTGCCGAAGGGCCAGTGGAACGAAGTGGTGGTGCGTATTTTCAATCAGGAGGAGAATGGGGGATTTCGGAGCGGAGCTCCCTCAATCCAAGGCTATTTTCTTGAGTGTATCCTTGAAGGGGAGTGGGAGAGCTGGACCGGGAAGAAGGCTTCGCTGGGCAGGCCTCTTGCGACGAAGCCAGCCCGGGCGGGCTTCGAGAAGTTTTCGGAAGCGAGTCGGATCCTGGGTGAGGCGAAGGAGTTGGTGCCCGGGCCGCGTAAGAAGCCGGCTGAGAGCCTCGCCTTGTTGCGCACGGATGAGGACCTGGTGGTCGAGGAACTGCTAACCGAGCCGCTTGTGGCCCAGCCGACGCATCTGAGTTTCGACGACCGGGGGCGCCTCTGGGTGTCCCACTTCCGGCAGTATCCCTATCCCGCTGGGCTCAAGCAGATCAGCCGCGACAAGTACTACCGCGCGAAGTATGATCAGGAGCCCAAGGCGCCTCCCAATCACTATCCCGGGCGTTCGAAGGTTACGATCCACGAGGATACCAATCAGGACGGGCGCTTCGACAGGCATACGGTGTTCCTCGAGGGTCTTGATCTTGCAAACGCGGCCCTGCCGGATCACGACGGGGTGTGGGTGATGCACACGCCCTATCTGCTCTTCTATCCGGACCGCGATCGCGATGACAAGCCGGACGGGGATCCGGAGGTGCATCTGGCAGGCTTCGGATTTGAAGATACGCACTCGATTGCGAATGGACTGGTGTGGGGGCCGGATGGCTGGATCTACGGGGGACAGGGGAGCACGGTGGCCTCCCGGGTCTGGAGTCCGCGCCGGGATCCTGACAGGCTCCGCAGTGTTTACATCGAAGGGTGCATGACCTGGCGTTATCATCCGCGCTGGGAGAAGTTTGAGATTTTCGCGGAGGGCGGAGGAAATGTGTTTGGGCTGGAATTTGATTCCGACGGACGCCTCTTCTCGGGCCACAACGGGGGAAACACGCGGGGCTGGCACTTTCTGCAGTCCGGCTATTTCCTCAAGCAGGGACGCACACCCAACAAGTTTGGGCCGGTGGCCAATCCCTATGCCTTCGGTGATCTGCCGGAGATGCGGAGTACGCATTCGGTTCCCCGTTTCAGTCATGCCACCATCTTGTGTGAGGCAAGTGCGATGCCCGGTCGCATGCAGGGGCGCTTTCTCAGTGCCGATCCCCTGCACAACCATCTGATCCTCTCCGAGAGGAAGCGGCGTGGCTCGACCTTTGAAACCACGGACCTGGGTAAGCCGCTCAGGAGTACGGAAGACGCCTTTCGTCCCGTGTATCTTTGCAACGCTCCGGATGGTTCGGTCTACGTGGCGGACTTCTACGACTTCTACATCGCGCACGGGCAGCACTACCAGAGCCAGATCGATCCTACGACGGGACGTATTTACCGGCTGCGCGGTCGAAGCCAGAAGCTGGAGCGGGACACCAACCTCGCGGCCAGGTCGACAGCGGAATTGATCGCGCTCCTGAAGCATCCGAACAAGTGGCACCGGCAGATGGCGGTGCGGTTGCTCGGTCGGCGGGCCCTTGACGCGGAGAGCCAGGCCGGCCTGATCCGGTGGGTGGGGGATCACGAGGGACGCGAGGCGCTCGGTGGAATCTGGGCTCTTTCCCAGGGTGAGGGGTGGTCGAGGAAACTGGGAGAGTCTTTTCTGAAGCACCCCTATCCTCAGGTGCGAAGCTGGGCGGTGCGCCTCCTGGGGGACCGGGGGGCAATCGAATCCGTGGCGAAACTGCGGGAGCTGTCCAGGCAGGAGCGTGATCTCGAAGTATGGAACCAGCTGGCGTCGACCGTGATGAAACCGGGGATGGCTCCGGGTGTGCCGGTTATTGGGGAATTGCTCAGACGGAGTGGAGACCAGCAAGACCCCCGGGTGGCGCTCATGTTGTGGTGGGCTCTTGAGAAGCATGCTTTTGAAGGGAGCGAGCAGATCCTCGCCCTGTTCAGCGATGCCGAAATTCGCAAACAGCCGATGGTGCGGCGCGAGATTCTGCCACGGGTGATGAGACGTTATGCCACCAGTGGCCGGGAGAGTGGATTGCTCCTGTGTGCGCGATTGCTTGAGTCGTGTGGAGAGAAGGAAGAACGGGAGGCCTTGATGCAAGGCTTCGAAGAGGCCTTCGCGGGAGGGTCCATGCCTGTTCTTCCTCCTGAGTTGTCGGAAGCCCTGGCGGCTGGGGGAGAGCTCTCGCTTGTGTTGCGTCTGCGGAAGGGCGAGGAGGGAGCGACCGCGGAGGCAGGAAAGCTGGTGGGAGATCCCGGGACGGAGCGTGCCCGGCGTCTGCGCCTGATCCGGACGCTGGGAGAACTGGGGAGGGAAGGAAGCGAGGGCATCCTTTTCGAGGTCTTGCGAAGCGAGAAAGACGCGGCGCTCCGACGGGCCGCTCTGACTGCGCTGCAGGGGTTTTCAGACCCCGTGATCGGGAGGAGGATTCTCCGGCAGTGGGACTCCCTGAGGGGGGATCTGCGACCGGTGGCAGAGGCCTTGCTCGCGGGGAGGCGTTCCTTCAGTGCGCAGTGGCTTGAGGCCATGGAAGCTGGACAGGTCGGGGCGGAGAACACGTCGCGGGAAGCGATTGCGCTTCTGCGTGGGCACCGGGGGGAGAGAATGGAGTCCCTTGTCAGGAAGCACTTCGGAAAAGGAAGGGGAGCGTTGCCTGCTCCACTGGAAGAAGTAGCCCGGATACGGGCAGTGGTCCACGGAGCGGTGGGAAGCCCCTACCGGGGACGGCCGATCTTCAAGCAGCGGTGCGCATCCTGTCACGTGCTCTTCCATGAGGGTGGCCACCTCGGTCCGGACCTGACGCCCTATCAGCGCGATGACCTTGAAACGATGCTCACCAGCATCGTTGATCCCAACTCTGAAATCCGGGAGGGCTTCGAGGGGGTACAGGTGAAAACGAAAGACGGGCGCATGCTCATCGGGTTTGTGACTGACAATGGGCCGCGGACGATGACCTTGCGGGGATTTGACGGCAGCGAGATCACCCTTTCCCGGGGGCATGTGAAGGAGCGTATTCCACTGGGGCGCAGCCTGATGCCGGAGGGGCTCCTGGATGGCCTGAATGACCAGGCACTGCGGGACCTGTTTGCCTATCTCAGGAGTGGGCAGCCGTTTCTCAAGGACTGAGCGCGCATGGGCTGGAACCGCATTAGGAGGTTGCAAGGGATGGCTCCCCGGTAAGACTGGCGGCCATGCATCTTCCCGTTCGCCTTCTATCGCCTGCCGGCCTCGCTCTCTTTTTAATGCTTGTCGAAGCCTCCGCCAAACCGACGTTTGAGAAAGACGGAGTGGTCCTTCTTCCAAAGGTTGATTTTGTGACTGGTGAAAACAAGG
>CAWWCX010000367.1:0-4429 GCA_963935445.1 uncultured Roseibacillus sp. | reverse complement strand
GCCCCACCGGAAGATAGCGATGGCGACACTCTCCCCGACGCTTGGGAACAGGAACAGGCGGGCAACCTGGATGATCTCAATGGCACCGCCTGGGATGGCACTGGCGACACTCCGGGACCCGGCGCAGGCACGGGAGACTTCGATGGAGATGGCCGCAGCGACAGCCAGGAGCGAGGTCGTGGCACCGACCCCACTGATGTGGACAGTGACGACGACGGCCTCACCGATGGGGACGAGGAGGCTCTCGGGACTAATCCGAACAACGAGGACAGCGATGGAGACGGACTGCTCGATGGGGTGGAGACCGGAACAGGAACCTTCGTCGATGCTAACGATACAGGCACCGATCCTCTGAACTCCGATAGCGATGGGGACTTTCTTCCCGACGGTTCAGAAGTGACCGATGGCACGGATCCCAATGAGCAGAACCTGCCCCCGCCGCCCGACGGACTTCAGGACGGGCTCACTGTCTACTACAACTTTGACAACAACCTCGAAGACCAGGCCCACCTGATTCCCGGCACCTCCAGTTCCGCGGCAGACGATCTGACCTTTGCCTCCGGTCATCCGGGCAGCTATGACGTCGGCCTCTTCGGAGACGGGGGCTACTTCGGACCCGGCCCGGGCGGCGGACACGCGGAGGCCGCCTTCAGCCCGGATGTCGACGGCAACATTGCCGGCCCTACCCAGCAGATCACCGTTCAGTGGTGGGGGCGGGCCGACGCCTTTGAAACCGGCTGGCAGATTGGAGTCGGCCGCGGCGAAGGGTCCAACTGGCGTTTCCACCGTCAAGGTGACGGACAAACCATGGCCTGGCAGGGCGGGAGCAATGACATCCATGGAAACGCAAACGTCAATGATGGCGAGTGGCACCACTACGTCGGCACTTCCGACGGTGTGGCCAACGTCCGGGAACTCTGGATCGATGGTGAGCTCATGACCAGCACGGAACTCTCGGGCCCGCTGACCTCGGATCCCGCCCTCCCCCTCATGATTGGTGAGAATCCGCAGGCTGATGGACGCGAGTGGAATGGTGGCATCGACGACGTGGCCATCTGGAATCGCGCCCTCTCTTCGGACGAGATTATCGCTATCTTCCAGAGTGGAATCGGCGGAAGCAGCCTGGGCGACCTTATCAGCGGTCCCGGACTCAATCCGCTGGGCCTGGAAATTAGCCTGGCCGACGCCGATCCGGTGACCCTCCGGGCTGAGTTCAATACGCAGGCCGGCAAGCAGTATGACCTTCTGGTCAGCCCCGACCTGTCCAGCCCCCGCGAGAGTTGGGATGAGCTGGCCGGGGCACAGGATATCCAGGCCGATCCTTCCGGGCGGGCATCCATAGAATTCCCCGCTCCCTACGAGGGCACCGGATACATCATAGTTCGGGAGGAGAGCCTGCCACCCTTCTTTACCGATGACTTTGAGTCTGGTGCGGGAGAGTGGGAAGCCGTGATCAACGATCCCAACGGGAATACCCAGTGGGAACTGGGCACGCCTGCAGGGAGCACCGGTCCACTTAATGGCGCCAATGACTCCGCCAACGCCTGGTCCACCAACCTGGGCGACTACGGGTCGGACTCCGACATCTCGCTCTTCTCCCCGCCCCTCGACCTCACAGGTCTTCCCGGCGCACAGCTCACCTTCCTGGCCTGGCGTGACGGGGACCAGTTCGGTGAGAGCGCGAGTGTGCGCTTCCGGAAGGTCGAGGACAACACCCTGCTGGGCGATGAAGTACTGATCGACATGACTATCATCGACTCGTCCTTCGAGGAAATCAGCGTGCCCTTCCCCCCGGAAGCAGCGGGCGAGATTCTCCGCATCGAATTCAACTTCGTCAGTGACAACACCTTTGACGCCTTCAGCGGTCTCAATATCGATGACGTCTCGGTGGAAATAGCAGCCCCCTAGCTATAACATCCCTGCATACCCTTCAGGCGGTGGTGCCCTCCGGGCATCACCGCCTTTTCCTTGTGTGCTCAGAGCGATGCTCAAGTGCAGGACCTGAAGCCGCTCCTGCTGCTGGCCCCTCGGACTACATCCCCTGATCAGGCCGAAGAACTCCTTCCCTCCGTTTGCTTCCGGCTTCTCACGGGTGCGTTTCCAGAGGTGTCGTTGCTCCATTCCGGTCTGATGTTCCTCTCCCATGGCATCTGCCCCGTCATCCCCTCGGCAGGTCATTTCTTTCCGTGACCATGGCGCGGGAGGGGCATAAGATCCCTCCGCTATGACGCTGCGAATGAAGCCCCTCCTCACCCTGGCGATCGTCGGCGTTGTTACTGCCACGGTCACCCACGCAAGCGAACTCTCCTTCAATCGTGATGTCCGGCCGCTTCTTTCCGACCGCTGCTTCGCCTGCCATGGGCCGGACGAGCACAACCGCAAGGGCAAACTGCGCCTAGACCAGCCGGACGGACCGGAAGGCGCCTACCGCACCCGTGATGGAGTCGCTTCCATCAAACCCGGATCCCTCGAGGACAGCGAACTGTGGCACCGCATAACGACCACCGAAGAGGAAGAGCGCATGCCTCCCGCCAAGGCACACAAGAAAGCTCTCTCCGTGGAGGAGCAGGAGATCATCAGGCGATGGATTCTCGCCGGTGCTCCCTACGAGCGTTTCTGGGCATTCGTCCAGCCCGTGAAGCCCGTCACCCCGGTCGTGAAGGACCGGGACTGGAGCACCGGGGACATTGACCTTCACATCCTGCGGAGCCTCGAAGAAGCCGGCAGGACTCCGGCTCCCGAGGCAGACAAGCGTACTCTCATTCGCAGGCTCACCTTTGATCTCACAGGTCTGCCACCGACGCGGGCAGAAATCCGCGCCTTTCTCGCGGATGGAAGCCCCGACGCCTACGAGACGCTCGTCGATACCCTGCTGGCCCGCCCCCAGTATGGCGAGCACATGGCGCGCTACTGGCTCGACCTCGTCCGATTCGCCGACACCAATGGCATGCACAAGGATTTCTACCGTAACAACATCGCATATCGTGACTGGGTCATCCGCGCGTTTAACGGAAACCTCGGCTATGATGACTTCATCCGCTACCAGCTGGCTGGCGACCTCTTCGATACTCCAACCGGTGACCAGCTGGCCGCCTCCGGCTTTCACCGCCTCCACCTCATTATCGACCGGGGCACCGCCCTGCCCGAGGAGAGCTTCTTCAAGAACGTGACCGACCGGGTCACCGCGGTGGGCACCGCCTTTCTCGGCATGACCGTGCAATGCGCCAGCTGCCACGACCATAAGTACGACCCCCTCACCCAGAAAGACTTCTATTCCCTGTTCGCATTCTTCAACAACATCGACGCCCAACCCGAGACCAACGGAGGTGAGCGGGGAGGCCTTCAGCCTCCTTTCCTGCAACTGGGCACAACCGCCGAACAGTCGGAGCTCCAAGAAATCGATGCCAAGCTGTCGATTCTCAATCCGAGGGTGGAAGAGGCCAAGAAAATCGCCACCGCTGAGAAGGATTCCGCAAAGAAAAAAAAGCTCATGCAGGCCGCCCGAGAGCTGGTCGCCCAGAAAAACACCCTCACGCGGGCCCGCGCCCGGCTGGACACGACGATGGTCAAGGCCATGGTCATGAAGGAGCGCAAGGACATCCGCAAAACGTATCTCATGAAGCGCGGCCGCTACGACGATCCCGGCGAGGAAGTCACCCGCAACACCCCGGCCTTTCTCCCGCCCCTCAGGAAACAGGGAGACGTTGCGTCCCGGATGGACCTCGCAGAGTGGTTTGTCTCGGGGGAGAACCCACTCACGGCCCGCGTCGCAGCCAACCGCTTCTGGCAGCAACTCTTTGGGGTTGGACTCGTCAGGACCTCGGAAGATCTGGGGGCCCAGGGCGAGGTGCCAAGTCACCCCGAACTCCTCGATTACCTCGCGGTCTCCTTCCTCCAGTCCGGATGGGACATCAAGTCCCTGATGAAACAGATGGTCCTCTCGAGTGCCTACCGCCAGTCCTCTGTGGCGACCCCGGAAGAGTTTCAGGAAGACCCGGACAACCGCCTTCTCGCCCGCGGTTCGCGCTTCCGGATGGATGCCGAAATGATCCGGGACCAGATTCTTGCGACCAGCGGCCTCCTCTCCGACACGATGTATGGCAGGAGTGTGAAACCTCCGCAGCCGGACGGCCTCTGGAAATCCGTTACCATGATTGGTGAACGCTTCAAGGCCGACTCGGGGGACGCCATCCACCGCCGCAGCGTTTATACCTACTGGAAGCGTGGCATGCCTCCGCCACAGATGACGATCCTGAACGCTCCCATCCGGGACGCCTGTGTGGCTCGCCGGGAACGCACCAACACCCCTTCGCAGGCACTGCTCCTTCTCAATGAAAGCGAATATCTGAAGGCCGCCAGACAACTCGCCCGGCAACTCACCTCCCTGTCTCTTATACACATCTCCGAGCCCACGAGACCGTACTAGATC
>CAWWCX010000366.1:0-4466 GCA_963935445.1 uncultured Roseibacillus sp. | reverse complement strand
ACACACTGCATATCGTCGGCAGCGTCAGATGTGTATAAGAGACAGCATTCAACCGGCGGGCCGGTGCCCAGCGAGCCGGGTATCGCGGTATCATCCCCGCCGACAAGCCATGGCGCAGGCGCATGCTGGCAACGGTTTCAAAACACTTCGAGGGAAACAAGAATCCCTACGCACGGGCCGATGACAAGGGAGACCCCACACCCGCCGCCGAGGCTCAGGCCCAGTTCCAGGTCGGCAGGGATCTCCTTGTCGAAACAGTCCTGAGCGAACCACTGGTCCGCCAGCCACTGTATCTCGACTTCGACGAACGGGGTCGGCTCTGGGTCGTTCAGTATATCCAGTATCCCAATCCTGCAGGGCTCGAGGTTCTTACCTGGGACAAGCACCTCCGCAAGGTCTTCGACCAGGTCCCGCCGCCGCCCCCCTTCACTTCTCCCGAGCACGAGAGATTCCGCGGTCAGGACAAGATCACCATCCATGAGGATACCAACGGCGACGGCGTCTTTGACACGCACAAGACCTTCCTCGACGGGCTCAACATGGTAACCTCTCTCGCACACGGAGAGGGCGGCGTATGGGTTCTTCACCCGCCTTACCTGCTGTTTTTCCCCGACCGCAACGGCGACGACATCCCGGATGGAAACCCGGTCATACACCTCTCCGGTTTCAATCTGGAAGACACGCACTCGATCTCCAACAGCCTGAAGTTCGGGCCCGACGGATGGCTCTACGGGTGTACGGGCAGCACGGTAACGGCCCGCGTCAGGGTGCACCTTGATCCGAAGGCCCCGCGCCACGCCTTTCTCGGCCAGAACATCTGGCGTTACCATCCCGGTCTCGCCCGCTTCGAGCTCTTTGCAGAGGGTGGCTGGAACAACTTCGGAGTCGACTTCGACGACCAGGGCCGCCTGTACTCGGGCACCAACGGCACGCAGCAGGCTGTTCACTTCGTTCAAGGCGGCTACTACCAGAAGCACTTTGGCAAGCACGGCCCACACACCAACTCCTACAGCTTCGGCCACTTTTTCGGGATGCCCATCCAGGGCGAGAAGACCCGGCTCGTGCACCAGTGGCTGCGCTATTCCAGCGGGGCACTCCCCGGTCTGCAGGACCGGCTGGTAGGGCCCAGCTCACTCGGCAACAAGATTCATGCCATCCGCATGGAGAAAAACGGAAGCACGTTCAAGACCGTGGAAGAAGAGAAACCCCTGCTGACCAATGACAAGTGGTTCCGTCCTGTTCATTGCGCGGTGGGGCCCGACGGAGCGATCTACGTCGCTGACTTCTACGATGCCCGGATTACCCACGTCGATCCCCGCGACAACTGGGATCGAAGCAATGGACGCGTGCACAGAATCCGCTCCAAGGGTGCCCACCCGGGGAAGCCCCGGGATCTGACAGCCCTTTCCAGCAAGGCCCTCGTCGCGCTTCTCGCAGACCCGAACCAATGGACTCGCCGAACCGCCCGCCGCCTGCTCTCCCAGCAGCGCGATGCCTCTGCAACAGCTCTTCTTCTGCAGACCCTCGACAACACGAGCGACCCCCAGCTCGCCCTCGAGGCGTTCTTTGCCCTCAGGGCGGGCGGCATGCTCCGGCCCCCGATGGTGGCTCGGGCCCTTCGTCACCCCGACCCCTTCGTGCGGTCCGCCGCTATTCGGTCCGCTGGCGATCTCGAAAACCTCGCCCGGGACGAGGTCCTCACCCTCCTCCGCGAGCTCTGTGCCCACGAGCAGCATCCCGAGGTCGTCTCCCAGCTCACCTCCTCGGCACAGTTGATCGCGGCAACGCAGGCCAAGCTCATGATCGTGGAGCTCGCTCAGCGGGGCGAATTTGAAAACGATCCTTTTATTCCGCAGCAACTCTGGTGGGCCATGGAATCCCTGGTCACCCGGGCTCCGAAACTGGCTGCGGAGCTGCTCGATTACAGCGGCTTCTGGGAGGCCCCTCTCTTTGAAAAGGCCCTGCGCGAGCGGATCGGTCGCCGCTACATGGCGGAACGCAGCCCCGGCAGTCTCCTGATGTGCGCTCGCCTTCTGGGAAAGGCAGCGGGAACCAGACATCTCGACAGTCTCATTCGCGGCATGGAAAAAGCCCTCGAAGGCACATCTCTCGACCCTGTTCCGGGGGAACTCGACGCCGCCCTCGCTGACATCTGGGAAAATCATCGGGTCACCGACGACCTCATTCGCTTTTCTCTCCGCCTCAAAAGCCCGCAGGCCCTCGCGGCCGCCCGCCCTCTTCTCCGCAACGCCGGGACGCCCACCGCGCAGCGCCTCGCCTTTATCAAGGCCCTCGGCGAACTTGCCGACGCTCCCTCGGAGCAGGTCTTCCTCGCTCTTTTCAGTAACGCACAGGAAGACACAAAAATCCGCCTCGCCGCTCTCAGTGCCCTGCGGCGCTATGCAGGCATCGAGATTCCAAAGGTGATCCTCGCCCACTATCCCAAGCTCGAGGGAGCGCTCCGCCAGACTGCCCAGTCCCTGCTCGCCGCGCGGCCAGGCTGGGCGTTGCAACTGCTGGAGGCCGTGGAGCAGGGCACCATCGACGCCACCTCTATCGGCCTCGACAGTGTGCTCCTCATGGGCACCTACGCAGACGAGCGCACCCAAACACTCATCAGCAGGCACTGGGGCACCCTCAGGAAGCCGGACCAGGAAAAAGCCCGGCGCATCCTTGAAATCAAGGCTGTCCTCAGTGCCGCGACGCCTGCCGGAAATGCCGGGGATGGCCGCCGGCTCTTTGCCTCCAAGTGTGCTCATTGCCACAAATTCGGCTCACAGGGCCGGGATATCGGTCCTGACCTCACCGGTTACGAGATGAAGAACCTCGACTATCTCATTCCCGCCATCGTGGATCCCAACCTGGGCATCCGCGAAGGCTACGAGCTGGCCACTCTCACCCTGCGCCCGCGGGACAATGCTGCGGCGGCCATCCTGACGGGATTTCTACTCGATGCGGACGAACGCACCGTGACGATCAGGGACCTGGCCGGGAACAGGACCGTCGTGGCCCGCACCGATCTCGCTGGCGAATCAAGGGCCGCGGTCTCGGTCATGCCCGAAGGTCTGCTCGACGGCATGAGCAAGACCGATATCCGAAGCCTGATCGCCTATCTTCAGGCCGGGGACTGAACGGTCCCGGGGCAATCGCCCGGGCGGAGACTCCGCTATCCCAATCCACCCATGATCAGGCGATAGCCCACGATCATGAGAAAGGCATCCACCACGAGGTGGCTGAGCCAGCACCCCAGAACGGTCCCCTGCCATTCATACATGAGCGTCCAGATGAGGCCTCCCAAGCCCACCAGGAAGGAGAGAAACAAGGCGAGTGGAAGCGGGAAGAGCACCGACATGAGCACGAGGTGGTGCCCGGTGAAGGCCACCGCGGCAATGAGATGCCCCGGCCAGTGTCCGACCATCTGGCGCAGGTGACCATAAATGAACCAGCGCCAGTAGTATTCCTCCATCGCGGAGTGCAGCACCGTTATAAAGGCGGCAACCAGAAGGAAGCGACCCCTTGATGCAAAGCCCAGCCCCTCTGCCTTCTCCACCAGGTTATGGCTATTCGCCTTCACGATATCCCCAACCGGGGTAATGACCATGAGGCATCCGATGAGGGATATGCACACCCCCGTAAGCAGGCCCGTCCAAATCACAACAGCCCAGGTCGGCCAGGCTGCACGCCGGTCTTCCCTCCGGACCAGTCCGCCCAGCCCGATCATGCTGAAGAAAAAGAGAGGGTAACAGAGAATCCAGATCTTGGTCACAAACCAGGCACTACGCCCGGCATTCCCATGCGGAACCCAGACCACGTAGACGAGGGCACAGACCAAGGGAACCACGAGACCCGCCACCATCGATGGCCAGCTCATGCGATGCTCTCTGTTCAGTCCGCGGACCACCCTGCGCAGGAATCAAGCAGCCCCGGCCTGATTCAGCAACAGGGAAGGAACACCAAATGGCGGCATAGGCACCTCCTACGCGCCCTTTATCAACTGGAAGCCAATAATCATGAGCATGACGTCCACGCAGATATGACTCACCCAGCAGCCAATTACCGTTCCCTGTCTCTCATACATGATGGACCAGATGAACCCGCCTGCCACGACACAAGTCGTCAGGAAGAGTGCGAGGGAAACGGAGAAAAACTGCAACGTGATGATGAGGTGATGTCCCCCGAATGCCAGGGCCGCTACCGCGTGTGCCATCCAGCGACTCACTCGCCGCTGTAGTTGCCCATACACAAACCACCTCCAGTAGAATTCTTCCAGGGCGGAATGTACCAAGGAAAGAAAAACCGCGAAGAGCAGGAAGTGCCGCGCAAAGCCCAGCCCTTCGGCTCGCTCCGTCACCGCTCCCGATCCCTCCTTCACGATCTCTCCCAGCGGCGTGAGCATCAGCAACATCCCCAAAGACGAAATCCTGTCTCTTATACACATCTGACGCTGCCGACGATATGCAGTGTGT
>CAWWCX010000365.1:0-4475 GCA_963935445.1 uncultured Roseibacillus sp. | reverse complement strand
CCCGGTTTTCTGATGCCAGGTCGGCCACAAATCGCCAATAGCCACTTCGAAGCCGTCCTCGTGACGGGCACGCCTCAGGGAGGGGATGAGCGCTGGCTTGCTCCAGGTCTTTCCCCCGTCCCGGCTGAGAGTCTGGTAGATGTCATGAAAGTCGTGCGACACGGCCTTCCCGGTCTCTGACATGGTTGTGACCCACAGCGGCTCCTCACCCGGAACTTGTGCTGTCCGGGCCTGCCACCAGTCCCACCGGTCTGTTCCCTGGATGGAAGTGAGCATCTCTACCCGCAGGCCTACCCTTTTAACCGGCAACACTCCCTGCGCAAACATCAGGGTCGACCACGGCTTGTGGTCCACGGTAGGCTTCTCCGGTCGCAGTTTTCGCAGCATGTTCTCGCTGAAGGGCATCGGGATTTTGCTGCGGAGGTGATAGTGGCGGTAGGGGAGCTCGAATACCGGCACGCTCCACCCCCGGCCCACCTCGGAAATCCTTTCGTGATCGTATCGGCCGTCAACACTCACAAAACGCTCGAAAGGCACATCGTGCCCCAAGCCATACTTGGCACAATACTCGAAGGCGGCGGCCAGTCTGTTCCCGGCCGTCCCATAGAGATCCAGCCCCTGGTTGCGCGCGATTTCAGCTGCAGAAGCAAGGTATCCAAGCCCCATCAGGGTGTGGTGCTGGTCACGCCCGCTCTCCTGGCACTGGCCCGATGGCTTGATGTAATTAGTGAGGCTGCCGTTTCCCCTGCCCTTGAGAAAGTAGTCAACGCCACGCTGATAGATCGAGCGGTCATCGAGGAAAACGCCCATTGCCATCATCGTCTGGATCATGGAGGCATCCCAGTTTCCATTGGCAGTCGGATAAAAGTTCTCAATGACCGGATACATGACTTCGCGCAGCATCCTCCCGAAGCGTTCTCGGTCAGAAGCCCTCCACCCGGCATCACTGTATGCGATCAGTTCCGCCGCGTTGATGAAGTGAATACCGGTAATCCCGACGAGGAGACGGGCATCATGACCAGAGATGGAGCTGAGGGTACGGCCATAGTCGTTCAGGATCTCAATGGTCTTCCTGGCGTGGGCGCTCTCCCCGCTCATTGACCAGTGAAGAGCATGAGTGTAGGCCGCCGCCGAATCATCCATCAGCTCCCTCATCCCCACGTTGTTCTTCCCGCGCCGACCGCGAACAACATCGGCGTGGGCCCGCGAATCGTGCTCCAGGGACGCCCACCGATGCGATACCAGCGCCCGCCAGGCAGAAAACCACGGCTCTTCCTCCGATCCTATCTTCTCCCGTACAAATTCAAGGTCCGAACTGCTGTGTAATACCCCCGGATGTGTAAAACGGGCCGGATTTTTTCCGAAACAGGGCTGCAGGAAGAGAACACCTAGAAGAAGAAGGGATCGAAGCAGGAGCACGCTGAAGAATCGGGGTTGTCGCCCCTTCCTCAAGGGCAAAGTATGCCCGTCGGATCAGGAGAGATGTGCATCCTGCATGAATTCCGCGGTAAAAAAGGCGAACCTCAGGAAAGATCGTCCGTGAGGACCCGGAAAAGACCCGGCAATCCTGCATGAAGGGTCGTGATGACCAGGGGCAGCCCCCGGCTTAAAAAAGCTCTCGCCGAACCTTCAAAAAAAAAGCAGTCATTCCAAGGACGCTCTGAGCTAGATGATCAGGTTTGCCCTCACTGCCCTCCTCGGGATTCCCATCTCATCCGCAGTTGGGCAGCTTCCCCATACATACGCGGGAATCCCCGACATTACCGCGGCAGCTGCCCAACTGCGCAGCAACACGGCACAGGCGCCTCGTCATTCGTTTTCGCGCGCCTGGTTCGGCTGGGAGCTCCTCTTGCGCCGCTACATTGACGAAGGGAGGCAGGACAGGAACACCCTCAAGATGCTCGCAGCCTACTTCAGGGGTGCCATCTTTGATCGCTACCGTGCCCTCGAGGCCAGAGGTGAGGAGAAGATGTTCTACATCTTCCACACCTCCATGGAGGGCAATAAGTCGAAGGGATTTGGTGAAAAGCATACCTTCAAGAGAGACGTGCACGGTGGAGGCGGGCACGGCGGGTGGGGCTCCCACGCCCGCATGGTTATCTTCGAGGAACTGGTCGCCCGGGAGATGCTGACCAGTGCCGAGCAGGCGCTGTTTCGAAAAATCGTCGTTCAGAGTCTCGGCAAGAACTTCCTCGACTTCAACCTGCTCGAACGCGGTGCCAATAATCGTCCCTACAAGAACACCGGGGGCCTCGCGGCGGCCCTCAGGCTTTTTCCCGACATGCCGCGAGCCGCCGAACTCCGCCAGTGGATCGACCGGCAGTGGCGCGAGTTTGCTGAGCACGGTGATATTTTCGAAGTCAACCACCAACCCTATGGCGGACTTCACCTGACCGGCCTGATGGAGATCGCGACCCAGACCGGGAAAATCCTGAAACCTGCTGATCGCAGGTTGATTCATGCGGTGGCAAAGCGCTATCTCCATTACAACCGTGGCATGGGTGTCCGCGGAGCCCCCAACTCGGCCTTTCAGGTGAACCGGCGAGTAACCCCGGAGGAAATTTTCAGCAATCCCTGGCAGACAACCTACTATGGAGACATTCTCATCCCGGATTTCTGGTATCGAGCCGCACAGGAATTCAAGGACGGGGAGTTCCTCTGGGCTGCTGTCCAGAACAGCATCGGCCCGGAGCCTCCGGAGGGAGAGCTCCGGAAGCGATGGCAGGCCGCCTATCAGCGGCGCTTCGCATGGTTCGTGGCCAGGAACATGGATCCTGAAGAGCCCGGGGCAGGATCCTCCGTCAGCCTTCTCAGCCCAACCATTCACCGAATCAAGGAGCGCCTCTATCTTCGAGCGGAACGCGGACGGAGTGCGGCCTTCGTGTCGTACTACCTTTACGACCGCAACAACGAATACATGCACTGCTTCGATGACGCCATGGGCCGCCTTTACGAATACTGCGTCGACGGCGCCAGGCTGATCGGCTCCGCCGGCAAGTACAATGGAATCTTCATTGGCCAGTCTTTCTACGACATGCTGATGGTACGGCATCCCTCCGATGCCTTTCCGCTACATGCGGCCAGACCCGAACTCCAGCTGAACACCCCGTTCCTCGATCAGACCCCCGGCACCTGGCGGCGGGCCTCGTGCAGCTTGCCGGATATTGCCCACAGCCGCACCGGGCCGGATTCAAAAAACTGGGTGTTCCGGCCCGACCTTCACGATCACTGGACCTGGCGACGCAGGGATGACCTCGTTGGTGGCTCAGCCGCAAACATGGACGGTCTCGTTTATCTCAACAACAACTACACCCTCAGCAGCGTCACGATCCGCTTGAATGGGAATACGGACGCAACCGCACCAGATGACCAGGTTTTCATCCGCAATCTCCGTCTGGCAGGCCCCAAGGGGGAACTCCCCTTGGAGCACTTCTCCTCAGCTCCGAAACGGCTCAAGATATCCCGCCGGAAACATGGGGCGCCGGAAGCCGGATGGGAGGCCCTCAACACGCCCGGGACCATCGTGAATCAAGCATTGCTCGTGACCGTCGAGGCCGGCTACCAGTACGCATTGAGGGTTCACGGCTTTTCTAACTCCTTTGATCTGGCAAAAGACTACACCCGCGTGGCCTTTGACTTCCTCGGCATCAGTAACTCTCCCTATCTTCGTTTCCGACAGGGATGGCGTTACGGGCAAACCCGTCCACCCGCTCTCGTCTCCGACATGATCCTCAACGATCGCACGGAGGCTCCCTCCCATGATGTTCGCGGCGGAATTCTCAACCCGGACAGGGTCCGGAGCGAAGACCGCGCCGGCGACTCCTTCGGCAGCTTGACCTATAACAATTACTTCGGAGCACAGAGCGAATGGACACGTGATACCGTCCTCACCCGGGAAGGGGTTCTGGTTGTCCGGGACACCTATTCCGCAGGTCCAGAGAACAATGGCTACCGCGCCGGACCGATCTGGTGTCTGCGGGCTGATGGCCAGTGGAAGGAAACCGTGCGGTCAAACGGATCGGTCGCCCGGAACTTTGAGAATAATCCGCCTGACCATGATGGACGACGTCATTGGTTCCACGCCCCCGCTTATGATCATGCCCTGTGGCAAACCAAACGGCAGAAGCGTGTTTTTGTCTTCTTCCATCCCTCTTCCGACCAGAGTTATGGTCAGCTCCAGCACGACTCGACGCATGACTTGTCCCGCGACATCAAGACCAATAGCACATGGGTTGCGGCAAGCATGACCGCCGGAAAAGCGAAGGTCTTCCTCAGTGTCCTTGTGCCCTACAACGAGGGTGAAGATGTCAGGGCTCTGGTCGAGAACACAAGGACGAGGGTCGATACCCGGGGAGCCCGCGCCGAGGTTGGCAAAATCGGCGTGGAATTCTCCGCCGAAGGAACATGGAAAGTCGAACGCAACTAACCCGTTGACACGGATGGATTTCCCGCGTGCCCACCACCCCTGCACTACC
>CAWWCX010000364.1:0-4480 GCA_963935445.1 uncultured Roseibacillus sp. | reverse complement strand
GAAGGGTCGTGGAACGCCTGTGGAAAAGCCCTGCGGGCGGAGTGCGATTTTAATATTCAAAAAATTTTGACGGACTTGTGACAAAGAGGGATTCCATAGCGCGCTGTTTCCCGCGGGTTGTCAGGGTGCATGTTAAGCAGGAAGCGGTTTTTCAAAATAAAATATCAATCATAACACTAGGAATTGGAGAACGACAATGAGCAGCAGGGATGAAGGTGGTGTTTCGGCACCAAGCGGTTTGAGAGTGGGTGAGCGAGTTCCGCGCAGTGGGGCCCGCATCGGGACGGAAGAAGCGAGGACACAGATCCTCCGGTTGTTGGACGCGCGGTTGAGCGGGGATGCCACCGAGCGCTGGTTCAAGCACATGCAGCTGGTGGTCGAGGATGCCAACCAGGTAACGGTTTTCGTGCCTACCGAGACCCATGTTCTCTGGATTCAGGAGAATTTCCTGCCCGAGTTGACTCATGCGTTGTCCCAGGTTCTGGGCTGTGGTGGGCGCCCCCAGGTGCTGGCCATGAATGGGGCGGCCGGAGGGCAGCTTTCCCTTCTGGAAGAGCCCCAGAAGCAGACCCGGGCCGACGAAGCGGCTGCCGAGGCGCTTTCAAAGTCCTTGAAGAGTGCCGGGCTGAATCCTCTGTATACCTTTGACCGGTTTGTGGTGGGAGGAAACAACCAGTTCGCCCATGCGGCGTGCAAGGCCATCGCAGCCGGTGTCCGAACCGCCTACAATCCCCTGTTTATTCACGGGGGGTCAGGCTTGGGCAAAACCCACCTGATGCAGGCGATCGGGCAGGATATTCTGAAGGCTCGTCCGGACGCCAAGGTGATTTACCTGACCTGCGAGAAGTTCACCAACGAGTTTATTCTGGCAGTGCAGAAAGGGAACCTCGATAACTTCCGCCGCCGCTATCGCCGGGCCAATGTGCTGCTGGTCGATGATGTTCAATTTCTGAATGGAAAGGAAAAGTCCCAGGAGGAATTCTTCCATACATTCAACACTCTTCTGGATGGGCAGGCCCAGGTTGTTCTCTCCAGTGACCGCCCTGCCTCCGAGATTCAGACCCTCGAGCCCCGGTTGGTCTCGCGCTTTGAGTGCGGCCTCACGGTGGCCATGCAGCCGCCACAGCTTGAGACCAGAATTGCCATCCTCCGGCGCAAGATGGAGGAGTGGGAGGTCAAGGTCCCGGAAGACTGGGTACGGTTCATCGCCCAGCGCATTCGCAGCAATGTGCGTCGTCTGGAAGGTGCCCTCGTGCGGATTGCGACCTTCAATTCCCTCGGACAGGGAGAGCTCTCTACAGACCGGATCGAGGATCTTCTTCGGGATATCCTGCGCGAGGAAGCAGCCGCAAAGGTCACCATTGATACAATCCAGAAGACGGTCGCAGACTATTACGACATCCGGCTGGCAGACATGACCAGTCGGCGCCGCCCTGCCAATATCGCATTCCCTCGCCAGATCGCGATGTATCTTTCGCGCAAGTTGACCGGAGGATCTCTGGTCGAGATCGGGGAAGCCTTTGGCGGCCGGGACCACGGCACGGTCATTCACGCATGCAAGAAGGTCGAGCAGATGATGCAGACCGATGACCAGGTCCGGCAGACCGTCGCAGCCCTTGGGGCCCGCCTCAATCGTTGATCAGTCGAGAGAGCGGGTCTCCAGTTCCCCGTTCATGATTTCTCGTTATTCACCCGGGTCTGTCTCGACGGAGTCGGGTGAATTTTTTTGGAAAGCGGAGCGCATAAGCGCCAGCGGGAGATTCATCCCTGATTAGGCATCAAATGTTACTTGTTTCTTAAAGAATGGCTTGCCAAGTGGGGCATTCTTCCCAAGATCAGTTCGTCCCAGAACTGGGCCCTCTTTGCACATGAAATTCCGTATCGCAAGGGATGCCTTCCTCGACAGTCTCCAGCAGGTACAACACGTTGTCAGCACGAGGACGACCCTCCCGATTCTTTCCAATGTCCTGATCGAGGCCAGTGGTAATTCTCTGAGGCTCACGACCACCGACCTCGACGTCGGGGTGAGTGGGACGGTGCAGGCTGAGGTTTCCAAGGAGGGCTCCACGACGCTCCCGGTCAAGAGGCTGGTGAGCATCGTTCGTGAGCTGCCAAACGCGGAGGTGGAAATAGCGGTCGACGGCAAGGACGTGGCCTCGATCACCTGTGGCCCGAGTTTCTTCAAGATTATCGGGTTGGCGCACGGTGAATTCCCGCCTCTACCGGACTTCAAGGGCTCCAAGGAGTACAAGATTCCACAGGTTCTCCTTCGCGAGAGCCTGAAGAAGACCTCCTATGCTATTTCCAATGATGAAACCCGCTACGTCCTGAACGGGATCTTCACGGCCTTCAAGGAAGGGAAGCTCACACTGGTTGCCACCGATGGTCGGAGACTTGCGATGGTGGAAAACGATCTCGAGTTCCCCGCCAGTCACGAGACGGACTTCATTATTCCCACCAAGGCGGTGCAGGAATTACAGCGGTTGCTGGGTGACGAGGGTGAGGCAGTGGCGCGCTTGAGCGACAACCAGATAGCTTTTGAGGTCGGGGCGAGTTTGATCGTCTCGAAGCTCATTGAAGGAAACTACCCGAATTACCGGCAGGTGATCCCCAGCGAAGCGCGGGAGAGTCTCGCCATCGGGAGGGAGGCTCTTCTGGAAACAGCCCGCCGCGTTTCCCTGCTCTCCTCGGAAAAGTCCAACTCCGTAAAGCTGGTCGTGGGAGAGGGCAGTATCGACGTGACAGCCAACTCGCCGGACATTGGAGAGGCAAAGGAGACCATGTCGGTGAGTTATTCCGGCAAGGAGATCGCTATTGCCTTTAACCCTGAATTCCTGATGGCTCCTCTGCGGAACCTGGAGGATGAGGAGATCCAGCTCGACCTGATCGATGAGATGAGCCCGGGAGTCCTGCGGGGGAGCGGGTCTTTTCTTTATGTGCTGATGCCCATGCGGGTGACAGGCTAGGAACAGGGAGAACGAGCCTGTCCGGGAAAGGTGGGCGCCCCCCGTCTAGGACTGGGGGCTGTGGGAAGACAGGAAGTTGGCGAGAAGTCTCATTCCAGCCTTCTGACTTTTTTCGGGATGAAACTGCGTCGCCAATAGACGACCCCGCTGAATGGCGCCAGCAAAGGGCACCCCGTAGGTGGTATGGCCGACGGTCAGGGCAGGGTCACCGGGAGTTGGGAAAAAGGAGTGGACGTAGTAGAAATAGGGTTCCTGACCGAGCCCTTCCCATGGGCCAGCGTCCGGTGTGCGAAGGGTCACGCTGTTCCAACCCATATGTGGCACCTTGAGTTCGCCCGGGGGAAAGCGGCTCACCTTGCCGGGAAAGATGGAAAGGCCTTCGATTCCGGGGCTCTCTTCGCTGCTTTCGAACAGGAGCTGGTAGCCCACGCAGATCCCGAAAAATGGTTTGTCGTTCCTGATCCAGTTGACGAGGCCGGAAACCAGATCCCTTTGGCGAAGCTTTTGCATGCAATCGCCGAACGCTCCCTGTCCCGGGAAGAAAAGAAGATCGATATTCTCCATCTGTTCTGGCCCGGTGACCAGTTGCGGACTAGTGCCGAGGGTTTCCAGGGCCTTGAGGAGGCTCCTGATGTTGCCGCCTCCGTAATCGATGACACCAACCTTGGAATGGAAAGTCACGGTTTTCAGGGCCAGGATGGGGAAGGGATACCGTGCGCCGGGTTAGAGCGCCTCCTTGGTGCTGGGGATTCCCTTCACCCTTGGATCAAGTGCCACAGCGGCCCGGAGGGCCCGCGCGAGCGATTTGAAGGCGCTCTCGGCGATGTGATGCCCATCGCGTCCATAAAAGATTTCGAGGTGAATATTGGCGCGCAGGTTCGAGGCGAGAGCCCGGAAGAATTCTTCCACCAGGCTGAAGGGAAAATTTTGAGCGTCGGGGGTCTCCGGGGGAGCGCGGAATTCCAACCAGGGACGGTTACTGAGATCGACAACGACCCGGGACAGGCTTTCATCCATCGGGATATAAGCGTGGCCGTAACGGGCAATCCCATGTTTGTCGCCCAGGGCTTCGCGCAGGCACTCGCCGAGGACGATCCCGCTATCCTCGACTGTGTGATGGTAATCCACCTCGACATCTCCCCGGACCTGCAATTTCAGGTCAATGAGGGAATGGCGAGAGAACAGGGTGAGCATGTGGTCAAAGAAAGGGATGCCCGTCTCGATCGTGGATTCACCGCTCCCATCAAGGTTGAGGGAAAGCTCGACGTCTGTCTCAGCGGTTTTTCGAGATTGGCTCGCCCGGCGGATATTTTGGGACATATGGGGAGGGTATTGGCTTTGCCCGGTGGACTGACTCAGGCTTTTTTCTTTCCGACATAGGCTGCAGCGAGGGCACCTACGATCACCAGGATGAGCACAACGACAAGAATCGTCTGTATCTTGGAGCTGCCTCCCTTATCGATGCTGTCGCTGTCTCTTATACACATCTGACGCTGCCGACGATATGCAGTGTG
>CAWWCX010000363.1:0-4485 GCA_963935445.1 uncultured Roseibacillus sp. | reverse complement strand
CATTGTATACGTTCACGCCATCCGGCAGTCCGCTGAGAAGGAGACGGAAGGCGGGGATGGAGAGCGGGTTGTTGTTGGTGATGGTCACCGTCTGCTTGAAGAGCGCGGTCTGGAAATCGAGGCTCATCTCACCTGCGGTGGCATTGACGCTGGAAGGGCTCACCACGCTGGTCCCCTCGCTTGCGGAGTCATCTTCCGGGTTGATGCGTGGTTCATTCGCCGCGGCAAGGGTTGCGGAGGTTATGATGCTGTTTGCTCCGCCGGGGATGGAGGACGGAACGCTGTAGACGACCTGAAGGGAGGCGCTCTCGCCCCGGGGCAGGTCGTCGATGACCCAGTCCGACTGATTTCCGTTGGTCAGGGTCACGCCCGCTGGAAGATTGCGCTCCAGATTGACAGTCACGCCACTGGCATCGCTAGGCCCGCTGTTTGTGATAAGGACCGTATGGGTGAGGTTTCCCGGCAGGTTGAAGCCTGCGAGCACAGGGTCCCGGGATTCCGCCACGGTAAGGATGAGGTCGGTTTCTCTCCTGACGGAAGCGCTGGCCGTGATGGCGTTGTTCTGCGGGTTGACGTCGGTCTGGTCGAGGGAGGCTACCGAGGCCTGGTTGATGATCGTATCGCTGCCTGCGGGGGCCGATGGGCCGACCGTCAGGATGAGTCGAAGGATGGTGGTTGTCCCGACCGGCAGCTCGCCGATGGTCCACAGGTCTTCGGCAAGGCTTGTGCCGGATCCGGCTTCCACGGAGCTAAGGATTACTCCTGGTGGCAGGGTCAGGGCATCCCGGACTGTTACTCCGGTCGCAAAGGACGGCCCGTGGTTGGTGAGCGTTACAAGGTATTCGAGATTCTCCGGTTTGGACCCTGCGACGACCGGGTCGGTTGATATCGTGTTGGTAATCTGGAGGTCCACCCTGGTGACGATGGAGGTGGAGGCTGTGGCGGCGGACAATCCGGATGAATTGTTCTCATTCACGGTTGCGAGGGTGGCAGCGCTGGAAATCGCATCTGTTCCGGCGGCAGCGGTTGGTCCCACTGTGAGGGAGATGGTCAGGGATGCAGTCGCGCCCGGGGAGAGCGTTCCGAGCTCCCAGGTGCTGTTATCGAAGGATCCTTCCCCTGGCACGATGCTCTCGACGATGACGCCGGCGGGCAGGGTAAGAGCCTCCGCGATGGTCACGCCGGTTGCCGTGGAAGGTCCACTGTTGCTTGCGGTAAGCGTATAAACGAGGTTGTTTCTGCCAGATCCTGCGACCACGGGTTCGGCGGAAGCCGTCTGGGTGAGGCTGACTGAGACGATGGGGGTAACCACCAGTGTATCGTTGGCAACGCCACTGTTACCGAGCGAGCTTGTGAGTTCGTCGGTAGTGTTCTCATAGGTTCCCCCCTCCTGGCTGATCACGTTAAGGCGTACGGTGCACACGGTGCCTGCCGGCACGGTGCCGCCGGTGTATGAGAAGGACGACGCGCCAGGGCCGGCACTGACGCTTCCGGCCAGACAGGTGCTGGAATAGTTTATCGGGTTGGCGAGAACGAGTCCGTCTGGCAGCACATCGGTGAAAGAGACGTTGGTGGCGTCCAGGGTGGAAGTGGAGTTGTCGATGGTGTAGGTAAGCGTCGCCGCCTGTCCGGCATTCAGATTGGATGGGGCAAAGGATTGTGTGAACCGGGGCGGAGGGAGCACGGCGATTGTCGCAGAGGACGCCGGGCTCTGTCCCAGGGACGAGTTGAGAGCGCTTGTCGCGGTGAGGTAGTTGCCAGGGACCGCGCTGGTGACCTCGAAGGTCACAACACAGGTCTCACCGGCTGGGACGGAACTTCCGCTCAGTCCAATCTGACCGGTTCCGGCTCCAGTGAGGATTTCACCGCCCGGGCAGGTCTTTGCAACGTTCAGGGGCTGCACGAGGACCAATCCATCGGGAAGGGTGGCGGAGAAATTCAGATCCGTGGCCGCGAGGGCGCTGAGGCTGTTGTCGATGGTGAAGGTGAGAATGCTGTTTCCACTCCCGGGAATCGCCGGGGCTGTGAAGCTCGCGGCGAGGGTCGGGGGAATGGGCTCCACCGTGAGGATGTCGCTGGCGGGAAGGGCTGCTCTTGCCACTCCGCTGACTTCCGCACTCAAGCGACTGGTGACATTGAGGTGCGTCCCAAAGGGGGCATTCACGGGGACAGTGACGTCCACGCTGAAGGCGCATGTCTCTCCCGGCAGGAGTGTGCCTCCGGCTATTGAGAGAAGGTCTGTGCCCGAGATGCTGGAGCCGGGCCCACAGGGCTCTATATTGATCTCGGGAACCTCGATCCGGATGTCATCGAACCAAACCCGCACGACCTCGCTGGCGGAGGTGGTTCGGTTGGTGTAGGCGCCAACGATAAGGGTATGCGCTCCGGCCCCGAGGAAGACATCGATGGAAGCAGTCCGCCATCCCGAATCCTGGGCGTTCTGGTTATCATTGGTGCCATCAAACCGGAGCAGAGAGCTGTTTGGCCCGTCTCCCTGGCGGGTTCCATTCACGGTGAGAACGGCTTCCCCATACTCCCCATTGTCATAATCCCCGGAGAGGTTGACCCGATAGCGAAGATTGATGGTGGCCACGGCCGCTTCCTCGAGAGTGAATTCGCGGGTCCAGCCGCCCGAGCTTTGGGGGCTGAAGAAGTTGGCGAAGAAGCCCTGGCCCCCGGTCTGGACCTGCAGGGCTCCACCGGAGAACCCTGCCCCTGGCTCAAGCTGGCCCGAGGAAAAATCCGGATCCGCCTCGTCCTGGAAAGGATCGTCGACGTAGGAGAATCCTCCGGTGGGAGCCTGAGAACCGGGCACGAGCTGTACCTGGAAGCCGGCATCGCTGCTATCAAGGCTGGTCTGGTGGACCTCCACGGCGATGGAGTTGATGCCTTCGACCAGCACCCCGTTCAGGTTGACTCCGGCAGAAGAGAAGGACGCTTCCGTGCCGAGTCCGGAGAGGGTGGTGGTGCCCACTTCCCCGGCGGGCATGCTCGGGGTCCGGAAGACCTCGGTTCCATTGATGTAAAAAATAGCACCATCATCGACGAGGTAATCGAGCAGCCACTCCGGTTCGGCCAGTTGCTCCGCGGTGAGTTCGAAGGTGTTGCGGAACAGGTAGGTGGTTACAAGATTCTGTCCGTTGGGTGCGGCGTCGATACCGAAGAGCAGGTCGGGAGCTCCCGGGAAGGCGTCAATCGTACCAACCTGGATAGGGACGAGCTCGGATTCCCAGGGGCCGATGGTGGAGGTCACGACATCAAAATCGGCGGAGTTCCATGCATTGCCTTCCCCGTCGGTGGGATAGCTCTGGTTCGCCCCGTTTTCATTTTCGATGCGATCGAGGTACTCCCATTCCGGACCGATGACGGGGCCACCGTCTACTCCATCGAACCCGGCATTGACGAGTGTGCCTCCCCGGGTGGGGATCTCGGTCGCCACGAGGCCAGGCAGGGTGGCTTCGAGGTCATCGGTGAACTCGAGATTGGTGATCGTTTCCGTGGGACTGTTATTGGTAATGGAGAACTCGAGTCTGCCTGTGGCCCCCGGAGCGACCGGGTTATCGAGGAATTCCTTGGTGAAGGTCACATCCAGAATCGCGGAGGGATCCAGAACCTCCAGCTGGGCGACCGCGCGCCCTCCAGAAACAGGGGCGTTACTGCTGGCATCCTGCGCCGTAAGGTTCCCGGACAGGCTAAGGTGAATGCCCGGGCTGACTCCCACGACCTCCAGAGTGAGGGTGCAGGTTTCACCTGCAGGTAGCGGAATTGGGTCTTCCGGAGAGACTTCGATCGCCTGCGTCCCGTTGATTGCGGTAATACTGATGCCCGGACATGAGGTGGAGACGGCTGGGGGAGTTGCGATGGCAATCCCAGCGGGAAAAAGATCGCTTACCGAGAGATTCAGGACGTCCTCCGTTCCCTGGTTTTCGATCGTGTATACCAGGGTTGACCTTCCTCCGAGGGCAACAAGATCGGGAACAAAGCGTTTGCTGAACCCGAGAGCGACGGCCTCCGTGGTGGTCAGGGTGACGCTCGTGTTGTCGCTTGGTCCGGCATTGGAGCTGAAGTCGGTGATGGAGAAGTCGTGGGGGCCGGCGGCAAGCGCAGTCACGATGGCCCTGACTTCGCAGGAACCGCTGGCGGACACGGAGCCCCCACTGAAGCGCAGGAGGCTCCCGTCTCCTTCCATGGCGAGGACGCCCCCGCACTCGCTGAGCGGTCCGCTGATCCTGATTCCCTGGGGCACAGGCAGAGTGAACCCAATATTGCCGATGGGGTCCGCGTTGGCACTATTATCAATCGTGATGGTCAGTTCGGAGCTGCTCCCCACTCCGATTTCGTCGGGCGAGAGTGCCATTGAGACTGCCGGTGAGGATTGGGCGGCGGACCAGAGGGGTGTCAGAAGGATGATGGCTCCGAGGACGAGGCGACTGATTCCTACCTGTCTCTTATACACATCTCCGAGCCCACGAGACCGTACTAGAT
>CAWWCX010000362.1:0-4512 GCA_963935445.1 uncultured Roseibacillus sp. | reverse complement strand
TAGTACGGTCTCGTGGGCTCGGAGATGTGTATAAGAGACAGCTCCATGACCCATGCCAGTTCGCTCACCTCGTCGCGATTACGGCAACTCCGCCGCAGCCGCAGGGCGGCCCGACGCGCAGGCTCCATGTCAATCTCATCCGTCAGGCCTTTTTCGGCCACCGCCACAGCCACCGCGACAAGGTAGCCATCCACCTCCCTCCTCCGATCCCTCTCCATTGCAACATTCCGGGCCTGCACCAGCTGCCGGTAGCATTCCACAACCTCCCCACTCATCGCGGCATAGCCGGCTGCACTGAGAAGGGCTGTCAATTCCCCGCCTTCCACTAACAGCGCAAGGCCCGCTTCGACCTCCTCCTTCTTTCCGCACAACTGCCACAACACGAGACGCAGGTAATCATCCTCCACCGCTCGCAGGTGCCCGCTCAAGGCTTCAAGGTTGAGCTCCCTGTCTCTTCCGGCGGGAGCGTAGCCCAGTTCAAGGAGGAGTTCGACCTGACGTTCGGTAAGCGCTGCTTCCTCTGAATCCCCTTCCTCTTCCGACAGGGCGCTGAGAAGAATCGCGGCATATTCCACGCCTCGCGCCGGGAAGGGGGGCATGGCCAGGATTCCAGCCCGAAAGGAGCCCACGCCCCCCCAGGCCGCCTCGATGGGCCGGCTCCTGAAATCACGCGCAATCCGGTTCAGCAGGGTAATGGCCTCTGGAAATCTCTCTTCCTCGCACTGGTAACGAAGGAATTGGCCCACCCACCACCAATGATCCTGCCAGTAGCTCGGCGGAACTGTCAGGAGATGTCTGCCCATATATCCGGCCCATACGGCGCGCTGCCCTTCGTCCGCATCCTCGCCGCCCCCATGGAACGCGTTCTGGCCGAACCACTCCAGAATCCAGTGGCGTGTCCTCGCGTCCACCTGCTCAAGGGAATCGAGCAAGGCCACTTGCGGATTCTCTGCCTTGCTTGCCTCGCGTAGCACGAGCGCAAGCCGCGCAGCCTCACCCTGCCGCTTCCAGCGCCCCCTGAGGTCGGTGGCCGCCCGCTTCAGCCACTTGAGGTCGAGTTCCTCTTCCCCGTCCGTCCATTCCACCGCCTGGGCAAGCACCTCAAGATCATCAGGATGTTCCTCCAGCTCCTTATGAAAGTGGTCGAGGACATCCGCGCTGGGCATTAACAGGAAACGGGCCTCCTGCCATCCAAGTCCTGCAAGCCGGGAATCCAGTCCGGCTTCCTCTTCCTCACCTGCGTCCATGAGCACGAGGAGTTGCCTGAGCGCCATCCAGCGCAGCTCCCGCACCGTCCCGGGCAGAGCCACCTCCCTCGCCTGGCCCTGGTGATCGAACACCTCGGCCCCATAAAAGTCCCACTCGGCACCCGCGACTTCACTCGGCGTGGTTCCCATCGCCTGCAACTGCCCGGGAGAGAGGAGGGGCTCCAAGCCCGGCAGCTCGGTCCGCGGTTCGAGCAGTGCGTCAAAGGTTGCTCTGGCCTCCACTCCCCGTTGATCCTCCGCGAGGGCCACCCCCTGAAGGTAACGCAGGCGCCAGTCCCGGGCCACCAGTTCTCCGTGAGTCGCGAGGTAGTCGAGCAGGACCCTCCACTCCTTGTTGCGGGCTAATGTTTGCAGTGTTTGCTCCACCTCCCGGGCCCCAGACACTCCCGCTCTGCCGCTCGAAAGCCTCGCAAGACCAAGTTCCATTGCTCCCTGACGGAAATAATACTCCGCCAGCCTGAGAGCCGCAGCCGGGCTCTCATCAAGCTCCATCGCATTCCTTCGCCACCTGAGAGAAGTGGCGCGATCCCCATTACGCTCGGCAGCAGAAGCCAGCTCGCTGATGAGGTGGTGACTCTCCGGGGCACGGCGAACGGCACCCAGCAGAGCTTCCTGTTCTCCATGGAGGTCCCCCAGGCCCCGGTAACAGACGGCAAGCGCCAGCAGCGGACCCACCTCGCGGGGGTTCGCCCGCTTCTTTCGTTCAAACTCTTCCACCAGTTCCTCCTCGCGGCCCTCTCTCCGGGCCAGATCCACCATCGCGGCCATCCACCTCGACTTGTCCTCCCACTCCTCCGCCCCCTCGTAGAGCCTTCGGTAGATTCTCCCTGCCTCCCGCAACTCGCCCGTCTCCACCAGAAAAACCGCGAGGGCACTACCCACCTCTTCATCACGAGGGCCAAAACTGGCAGCCGCCCGCCGCAGTTCCCGGCCCGCCTCCTCGTTCCGTCCAAGTTCCTGGAAAAGTTTCGCCCGGTGTATCCAGGCCATCTGGTCGCGAGGAGAAATACGCTTCCAGCGCTCGACCACCTCCAAGGCGTCCTCCTGCTTCCCCTCCTGCTCCAGAAGATTGAGGAGTCGGCGCAGGGCCTCAGGCCGCTGCCCACCAGGCTGGGCAATCAGGGAGCGCAGGGCTTCAGCCGCCGCCGCCAGATTGCCACACTGCTCCAGAAGCCGCACCCTCCGGTCAGCAAGAAGCAGTTTTCCTCTCTCGCCTGCCCGCTTCTCTGCGGCGGCAAGAACCTCCAGAGCCTTTGCTTCAGATTCCAGAACGACCAGCAATTCCGCCAGGAGGCAACGTTCCCCGACAGACTGCGCTTCCTCCAAGTCTTCGAGGAGACTCTCGACATCCAACTGGCGCGCCACCATCAAGGCCTGCCTCATGGCGTTCGCCATGCTGTCCGGCGTTTCTGCCAAGCGAGCCAGGTGAACCGCCGAGCTCCAGACGTCCTCACCCCGCCGGGCCAGCACCCCGGCCTCGCAGAAGGCACTCAGGAAAAGCGTATCCTGCCCGAGGTCGTCCCCATGTTGCTGCAACGTGGTGAATGCGTCCTGCACGAACCCATGCACCCTGAGGCTCCGGCTCACAGCAAGGAGGCCCTCCCGGTCCGCGTCCATCGCCATGGCCTTCCAGAGTGCCACCGCCTCCTCTGCCCGCTCCCTACCAGCCAGGAAAGAAGCCCACGCTTCCTTCACTTCCTTACTCTCTGGAAACTTCCGGCAGGCTTCCTGCAGGACCTTCTCACTTCGCTCGTCGAGCTTGTAGTAGTCAAGGAGGCGCGCCACCCGGAGAAACACCGCTGGCTCACCCTCTTGGTTCGCCCACGACAACATGTGCCCCAGGGCCTCCTCCACACCCTGCCGGTCCCCCATGCGATGGCGAAGGGACACCAGCTGCTCGAAAAGCGCTACCTCCCCCTTGTCGCCGACCAGGACTTCCAGTTCCCTGCCCGCCTCCTCAAGGAAACCAGCTCCTTCCAGGAAATCGATGAGCTCTCCACGGTTTTGCCGGTCTCCCGGAGTGCTCTGGACTACTTTCCGGAAGAGCGCGACAGCCTCGTCCACTTCCCCACTGGCAGCAAGTTGCCGCGCGAGCGACTTGAGAAGACTGAGACGGCCGGGAAAGCTCTCCTGCAGCCGGGTGTAAAACTCCCACAACCCCTCGAGGTCCTCCGCCCGCGCAAAGGCCCGCTCGACCTCCACCAGCACTTCGCGCTCAAGCCAGTCCCCATCCCCGGCAGACTCCAGCACAGATTGAAAGGTGGCCGATGCCTCCGCCCGCCTCCCCCGCATGAGCAGGATGTCGCCCTGCATCAGGAGGCGCCGCGCTCTCTGGTCGGGATCCTTCGTGATCGCCAACAGACTCCCCGTCGTCTCCAAAGCCTCCTCGTAGAGCCCCTCAGCGACCTCCAGTTCGATCAGGTCCTCATGCAGTTCCTCGTCGGCAGGCCGCGCGGCGAGCGCTTCCCGCCACGCCGCCACCGCCTGCCTGGGCCGTCCACTCCGCACCAGATACAGGCCCCGCAGCGGGGCCAGTTCACCCTCCAGCGCCGCCGGGCCCGCCTCCTGCAGATCCGCAAGAGCCGCTTCATAATTCAGAAGGCGCGCCTGTATCCGCGCGCGGGCGAGGCGCAACGCAGGATCCTCCGGGGACTTTTCGACGGCGGCATCCAGAGCGCCCAGCGCCTCTTCGTCCCGGCCTCCCCTCTCAAAGAACAAGCCCAGGACCCACCAGTCCACCGCCTCGCCTTCCCGGGCATGCCTGACGAGGAATTCCATCAAGCTCTCCCTCGTGCCGGTATCCAACCACGCTCGCACGAAACGCTCAAAACCCCCAGCACTCTCCGGCTCCCTGAGCAGAAGAGCATGAAAACGCGACACCTCCTCGCGGCCCTCTGTTTCGGCACCTTGCGCTCCGGCCCAGCCTACCAGTCCCAGCCAAATCAGAGCAACGACCCAACCCTTCATGCGTCGCTGGATATCTAGCACTTTCTGGGCGCAGACGCGACCTCTATTCCTCTCCTCCCTGCGGGCATTCCTTTCCCAAATAGCGGGTCCCAGCTGATCTTCCCCATTGCGGGGCCGCTTATCCCCTCCCTGATTCGCAGAGGCGATCTCAGCCCCCCGGAGAGTTCGCCGGAGAAGGGGCAAAAGGTCGTTTCTCCTTGTTCAACCGGCCACCGCCCCCTCTGCTTGTTCCGTCATGCCCCTGTCTCTTATACACATCTCCGAGCCCACGAGACCG